>CP144850.1:129857-274464 GCA_036689535.1 Candidatus Stammera capleta
TAATTTAGTAATTGATATATATATATTGTTTTTTTTTGCATTCATATTATTCCTTTATTTATAGTATGTATGTATAATACATATAATATCATTATATATTTATATAATGATATTATATGTATTATACATACATACTATAAATAAAGGAATAATATGAATGCAAAAAAAAACAATATATATATATCAATTACTAAATTAGTAGAAAAAATCAACATTATTGATAATTTAAACATACCTATTAAATTAAAAAATAAAATATATATTAAAATTGCTAAAACTTTTAAAAAAAATATTAAACATAATATAACTATTAACAGTTACAATACATATATTACATTAGCTCGTAAACCTTTTCTTAATATAAAACATTACAATTATCAAAAAAACATTGATCATATATATAATATGACAAAATATTTTAAAAAAACTATATACAAATTAAAAATTTTACCTATTGATATAATAAATACGGAAATACAATATTTAATTAATAAATTAAATCAAATAAACAAACTACAAACACAACTAAATAATACAAATATATGTAATCATTCAATAATATATAAAAAAACATATTTAACATTAATAAAAAAATTCCCTGCATGAAAACAAGAATTATTAAATATAATTTATCCAAATAATTGATTTAATAAAATAAAAAAATTTATTTTTATCTTAAAAGATGGACAAAAAATATTACCTTTAATAAAAAAAATCAAAATAACACATACAATGTTATCTTATTTAAAATTAAATAAAAAAAAATATTTATTTTTACAAAAACAATCTTTAAACAAATTATTATCTAAAAAACAAAAAACCATATATATTAATTATATAAATTATTTAAATAAAATACATAATATACTATATGTTATTAACCAAATATACTATATTAAAGAATTTTCTATACTTGCATATTGTCTATCGGCAGTTTCAGGAAGAAGAATGATAGAAATTTTACAAACTGGTATTTTTACATATCGTAATAGTTATCAGTTATATTTTACAGGTGCAGCTAAAACTAAATATTCTAATAAAAAATATTGTATATATATATTATGTGATACTAATATCTTTTTAGAAAAACTAAAATTATTACGTAATTCAATAATCTTCAAAACAACACATCAAAAAATATATAAAAATAAAGAACAATATCAATCAATAAATAGTAAAATTAATATTTATTTCGCAAAAATATTTAATAATTGAGTTAAAAAATTTTTTAATGATAATCATCGTACATATAAAGATAGTAGATCTATTTATGCTAGAATTATATATAAAAAATATTTTCAAACAGATAAAAAATGAAAATATGTTGACGAAGATATTTTTTTTTATAAAAATTTATGTCATAAAAATATACATAGTCAACTTTATTATAAACAATTTAAATTATTAAATTTTAATATTAATTGAAAACCTCATAAAGTATATACAGATATCAGATTAATTACATTAAATACATTAAATAATAAAATACCACAAAATATTAAACTTCATACATGAAATAAAATACACAATACTACTAAAAATATTATCATAAAACATCCTCTTAATAAAATTAACAATTATGCATTAAGAAAATATGGATTTAATTATAAATTAATTCGTATGTATCTAGTACACATTAATAAATATATAACATTAAACCATAACTATTTTTTAAATAATATAACAAATATTAATAAATACATTAATGATGAATTATAACATAAGCAAGAGCTGCAGCTAAAGCGTCAGTAGCATCTAAACTTAATATTGAATTAATCTTTAATATTTGACATACTTTTTTATTAATATATGTTTTACTTACATTACCTTTAGAAACTAATAATTTCCTAATATGACTTACATTATACTCATATACAGATAATAAATTATTTATAGCTAATTGAATTATACTCCCATTTAAATAACCTAATCTCAAAATAGATTTAGGATATTTATAATAATAAATTTTTTCTAAAACTAATATACTAGGATGTAAAAAATATATAATATTTTCCAATGTAGAATAAATTTTTTGCATTCTTGTAAAAAAATTTTTAGATTTACTTCTAATACATCCACTAGATAAATATCATATTTTATTATCTAATAACTCAATAACACCATAACCAGTACAATATGTCCCAGTATCAATACCTATAATTCTTGTTAAACATTTCATCAATAATTTTATTTAATATTAATATATTCAGGTGCTCCTGTTAATAAACAATATCCTGAAGTTGTTTTAGGAAATAAAATTACATCTTTAATACTATTTAAATTCATTAATAACATTAAAAGACGATCTAACCCTAAAGCTATTCCCATATGAGGAGGTGTTCCATATTTTAAAGATTCTAAAAAATATCCATATTTTTGTAATAATTCTTTATTTTTAAAACCTAAAATTTTTAATAACAATAATTGTATTTTTAATTTATGATTCCTAACAGATCCACTACCTATTTCATATCCATTAATTACTAAATCATAAGCATATGATTTAATATTACTATACTTTTTAGTTTTTAATAACTTATTATAAGATATTTTAGGACGAGTAAAAAAATGATGTAAAACATCAAGTTTATTATTTTTATCATAATAAAACATAGGATAATTAACAATCCATACAGGAATAATATCTGATTTACATATATTTAAAAATTTACCTAAAAAATCTCTTACTATAAATAACTTCTTATTAAAGATACTTGCAGAAGCAATTAGTATAAATATACTAATATTATTTATATTAGTAATTAATAATTTATGACATAAATTAATTACAAATATATCATCTATAGTATAATTAGAATAATTTTTAATTACATATTTAGATTTATAAAAATCCATAATATGTATATAAATAAATTGATTAATCTTATGTAATTTTAAAAAAACTAAAATTTTTTTAATATTAATAAGACTAGCTATTATATATTTAATACATACACAATTATTTCAAAATAATTTATCAATACATCATGATGTATATCTCATATTAAAAAAATACGTTATATCAATATATACTAATGGATTACGTAAATCCGGTTTATCTGTACCATATTTACTCATAACATCTTTATAATCAAGACGTAAAAAAGGTCTCTGTAATACAACACCCTGAAAATTTTTTCATAATTTTACTATTAATTTTTCTACTAAAGTGAATAGTTCTTTACATGTTGTAAATGACATTTCTAAATCTATTTGAGTAAATTCAGGTTGACGATCTGAACGTAAATCTTCGTCCCTAAAACACTTTACTATTTGATAATATCTATTTACACCTGAAATCATTAATATCTGTTTAAAAATTTGTGGTGATTGAGGTAATGCATAAAATTTATTTTTCATTCTACTCATAACTAAAAAATCTTTAGCACCTTCAGGAGTAGATTTAGATAACATAGGTGTTTCAATTTCATTAAAGTAATTATTTTGAAAATAATTATGTATAAAAAATCTTATTTTAGAAATTAATTCTAAATTATTTAATCTATTTAATTGTCTTAAATCTAAATAACGATATTTATATTTAATTTTATCTATATTAAATTCATCTATATTCATAGGTAATATAGAAGAATAATTAAATATTTTTAAAACATATGCTTTAACTTCTAAATGACCATTAATAAAATTTTTATTAATATTCGCTAATAATCTTTTTACTAACACTCCTTTTATTTGTATACATGATTCTTTAGTCAGAGATTTAGCTAACACATAAATATTTAATTTATCTTTAGATATACATATCTGCATAATACCACTATGATCTCGTAAATTCAAAAACACCATATTTTTAAATACACGTATATTATGTACTCAACCACATAAAACAACTTTTTTATTTAAAAAACTAATATCTAAAAACCCACAAAAATTATTTCGCATCATAACAATACTTAATATCATATGAAAAATGTTAATAATTTATATAAATTATATGAATATATAATATATATATTTTAAATATATATATAATATATATAATATCATATATGATATATATCATGAATATACATTTTTTTTTACATAAAAGAATAAAAAATATATTATCACATATAAATATCAAAAAAAATTATTCAATACAAATCTTAAATGACAATAAATATGGAGATTATCAAATTTATGGTTTAAGAAAAATTGCTATAGAACAAAATATAAATTTTTTATTATTAATTACACAAATTAAAAAACAATTATCTTTAAATAAACTAATCCATAATATTATATTAATACCTACAGGATTACTAAATATTTATATTAATCAATATATATTTATTAAATTAATTAACAAATATCATTTTTTTAACATTTTCAGAATTAAAACTAAAAAACCTAAACATATTGTTATAGATTATTCTTCACCAAATGTAGCAAAAACTTTACATATAGGACATTTAAGATCTACTATACTAGGTGATTGTATAGCAAATTTATTAGAATATATCGGGCATAAAATAACAAGAATTAATCATATTGGAGATTGAGGTACTCCATTAGGAATATTGATAGCATGAATAAAATTACATAAAATAAATAACATTAAAAATATATTTTTTTTAGAAAAAATTTACCAAGATGCACAAAAATATTATATACACAATAAAAAGTTTGCTAAATTAGCTCGTCACTATGTTGTATTATTACAACAAAAAAAAACACAAAAAATATGAAAAAATATTACTAATATAACCATTAAACATAATCAAAAAATATATAAATTTCTTAAAATTAAATTAAATGAAAATAATATTATTGGTGAAAGTTTTTATAAAAATATGCTATCTCATCTTATTAAAGATTTATTAAAAAAAAAAATAGCTGTAAAAAATAAAAATTGTATTATTATATTTCCTGATAAAAACAAACATAATAATATTATCATTATAAAAAAACACGATGGAGCTTATTTATACAGCACTACTGATTTAGCTTGTGCAAAATATAGATTTAATATCCTAAAAGCTCAAAAAATTATATATCTAACTGATCTTAGACAAAAACAATATTTTAAATCTATATTTAAAATATTAAAAAAAGCTAATTATATTCCTAAAAATTGTCATCTTAAACACTATTATTTTGGTATTATTTTTAATAAAAAGAATAAACCTTTTAGTAGTAGAGAAGGTAATGTTATTACATTAACAGCACTAATTATTAAAACAATAAAAAAAATAAAACATTTAATTAAACAAAAAAATATATATTTATATAAAAAACATATTATAAATACATTAACTATAGGTACTATTAAATACACAGAATTATCTAAAAATCGTAATCAACCATACGTATTTGACTGACAAAAAATTCTTTCATTAAAAGGACATACTTTTCTATATATACAATACGCTTATGTAAGAATTAAATCTATATTAAAATTATATAATACTAACATAAGATATTGTATAAATAAATATAAAATTTGTTTTCATAACAACACTGAATTCAATCTTCTAAAAAAAATATGTAATTACCAAAATATTATTAAAAAAACTACATACACCGGTAAACCAAATATACTTTGTGTATACCTATATGAAATAATAACATTATTCTCTTATTACTATGAAAAATATCATATACAAGGTAATAAATCAAATATAATAAAAAGTAGATTAAAAATAATATCTATGATAGCTACCATAATAAAAATTATATGTTTCCTACTAGGAATACCCATACTTAACAAAATGTAAATAATAAACATTATTTAATAATACTAACCTTTAGTCCCAGTAGTAAAACGATTTAAAAAATTATAATCTTTATAAGTAGATACTTTTATATAATGAAATTTTTTATAAATTAAATGTACTAAATATGTATGATTATTATCATGCTCAATTATTAATTGACCTTGATATCTTAAATAATTTCAAGCATATTTAATAATCATATATATATCATATATACCTTTATAAGAAGATACTAAAGAATCTATATCCTCATATTTTAAATCACACACAATATAATCATTATTACTAATATATGGAGGATTACTTATTATTATATCATAATAATTCATATGTAAAAGATTAGAAAATCAATTACTCCAAAAAACAATTACATTATATATCAGTAATCTACTTATATTATGATTAGCTAACATAATAGCTAATCTATTAATATCCACAGCAAAAATACAAGAATTTACAAAATATTTACCTAAAGTTAATGCTATTACGCCACTACCAGTCCCTAAATCTAATATATTATATTGTTTATATTGATCATAAATATCAATAATATATTCAACTAAAAGTTCAGTTTCCTTCCTAGGAATAAAAATATCAAAATAAATTACAAAACAACAATTTCTAAATCAACATCTACGTAAAATATAATTTAAAGGTTCTCCTCTTAATCTACGATATATATAATTATTTAATATATTTAATTTTATATCAGATATAATATATTGATCATAAGTTATAATTCAACTACGATTTTTACCTAGTACAACTTCTAATAAATAATAAGCATCCTCTAATAAATTATTATTATTATAATAATACAATATTCGTTCTAATCATTGTTTAATAGTCATTATTATCATAAATTTTATAATATTTTAAAAAAGAATTAATTAATAATTCTAATTTACCATTTAATATATTATCTAATGCATACGATGTATAATTAATACGATGGTCAGTCACACGATTTTGTATAAAATTATATGTACGACTACGATCACTACGTATTCCTTTACCTAACAAAGTTTGTCTAGTTAAAGATATTTTTTTCTTACGCTGTTCTAAATCCGAAGCATAAATCCTAGCTTTTAATACTTCTAAAGCTTTTTGTTTATTTTTATACTGAGAACGTTCTTGTTGACATTCTACTACTATACCAGTAGGTATATGTTTAATTCTAATAGCAGAATCAGTAGTATTAACATGTTGTCCACCAGCACCAGAAGAACGAAATGTATCTATCCTAAGATCTTCATTTTTAATAATAGGTAATTCTTTAACAGGAACATCTGGTATTACTGCTACTTTACAAGTAGAAGTATGTACTCTACCTAAAGATTCAGTAATAGGTACTCTTTGTACTCTATGCCCACCAGATTCATATTTTAATTTACCATAAACTCCTTTCCCTATTATTTTCATAATTATATATTTATACCCACCATAATTATTAATATTACTGGTAATTAAATCCACTTTAAATTTTTGTAAATCGGCATACTTTACATACATTTTAAATAAATCTAATACAAATAAAGAAGCTTCATTACCTCCTGTACCAGCATATATTTCTATATATGCATTTAATACATCAAATGTATTAAATGTTTTTTTTTTATGTAAATTACTAAACAATAATTTTAATTTCATAAATAGTTTCTTTATTAATAACTGATATTTATCAATTTCCTGTTTAGCTAATTCACATAATTCATTATCTTGTAATAACAAAAAAGTATCTTGTAATTCAATTTTTATTTTAATCCAATAACTATAATATGTTTTGATATTAATCAATTTATTATATTCTTTAGATAATTCATTATAATTATAATTATTCTTACTATAATCAAATTTCACAAAAATATTTTCTATTTCTACAAAACGTTTTTTTACATACAACATATTTTTTTCTATAAAATTATTCATTTGTATTAACAATATTTTTTCCATAATATATATTATATATATCATTAATATTTATACAAAGATAATAAAAATAATTATTCAATACTTACATTACTAATATAATTAGTATACATATATAAAAAATACAAATTATAAATCATAGTTTTTATCATGATAAAAAATCATAACATAATATATGGACATTAAACTAATAATAGGTATTGGTAATACACACAAAAATTTTTTTTATACAAGACATAACGTTGGTATTTGATTTATTACAATGTTTCTTAACAGTATAAAAAAAATACAAATAAAATACCAAAAAATTTATAAATATTCAATCCATAACAAAAATATATTTTTTTATATACCAAAAGGATATATTAATACATGTGGCCTATACATATGAAAAATAAAAAATATATTAAACATACATCCTCAAGAAATTCTAATTGCATATGATGATATTAATTTACTACCTGGACGTATAAAAATTAATAATAATTATAATTATTATTGTACTCATAATGGAATAAAAAATATTCTTACATATTTTAAAAATGAAAAAAATTTCTATAGATTAAGAATCGGTATTGGTAAACCACCTCATAAATCTTTACTTAATCATTATGTGTTATCACCACCTAACGAACAAGAAAAAATTAAAATATATCAAAATATAAAATATAGTATTAATATGTTGAAATTATTTTTCAAACATCAAAATTTTACTTTTTTACAAAATCAACTAAATACTAAATTAATTTAATAATAATATAAAATTATATTTTTAAAAACATAAATTAAATTATAATAAATTTTAATATATAAGATATAATATTAATTATTAAAATATTTTAATAAATAAATAATATTTTTAAAAAGACATATTTTAATCAAAAATATAATATTAAATACAATATAAATATGACTATCCATTCAATACACAAAATTATTCACAAATACCATAATAAATCTTTAAAAACTTTAGAAACACTAAATATACAATTCAATATTACTGGTAGAATAGTTTCTAAAAGAGATATGGGAAAAAATATATTTATTAATATACAAGATATTAAAGGTAATATTCAAATATTTATTAATAAACAAAAAATTAATCAATTATATCAAAAATATTTAAAATATATTAAAATAGGTAATTTTATTTACATAGAAGGTATTTTATTTAAAACAAAAACTTTAGAATTAACTATAAGATGTACAAAAATAAAAATTTTAAAAAAAATATTGAAATTTTTACCTGACAAATATCATAAACTAAAAAATCAAACTACAAAAACACGTTATAGATATTTAGATCTAATTATTAATCCTCATACTAGATATACTTTTTTAAACAGAATAAAAATTATTCAAGAAATTAGACATTATTTAAATAAACATAATTATTTAGAAGTAGAAACTCCTATATTACATAATATTCCTGGTGGTGCTATCGCTAAACCTTTCATTACTACCCATAATAAATATAATATTAATATGTATTTACGTATTTCACCAGAATTATATCTTAAACAATTAATTATAGGAGGATTTAACAAAATTTATGAACTTAATAAAAGTTTTAGAAATGAAGGTATATCTAATCATCATAACCCTGAATTTACTATGATTGAAATATATCGAGCATATACAAACTATAAATATATGATGTGTTTAAATTATAAATTAATTAAACATATTACTAAAAATATATTTAATAATCAAAAAATATTTAATTTTAAACAATATAAAATAAATATTTCAAAACCATATACTATATTAACTATGGTCGAAGCAATCTATAAATACAGTACATATTTTAAAAATATACAAGAAATATATAATAAAAAAAAATTACATAATGTCTTACAACAAATAGATACTACTAAATTAAAAATATCTGACAAAACTGGTGAATTAATATATAAAATATTTAATTTAATTATTGAAAAACAATTAATACAACCAACTTTTATTACACAATATCCTATTGAAGTATCACCTTTAGCTAAAAAAAATAAAAAAAACCCACAATTTACTGATAGATTTGAATTATTTATAGGCGGATATGAAATAAGTAATGGATTTTCAGAACTAAATAATGCTAAAGAACAAAAAAAAAGATTTATGAAACAAATTATAAAAAACAAAAATAACAATAAATTTTATTATAACAAAGAATATATTAATGCTTTAAAATATGGTTTACCACCTACATCAGGTTTAGGTATTGGTATAGATAGATTAATTATGATTTTAACAAATAATAATAATATTAAAAATGTTATTCTTTTCCCTACAGTTATTAATTAAATAATTATTATTTATATAATAATAAATAACTATTAAAACTATGAAAAAATATTCAAAAAATAATTTACAAATTTTTTTCTAAAAAAAATTTTTACTACATAATTATCTAATCTATTTAACATATTTAATGATATAACAGGATCTTGAAGAATTATTGTCTGTCATTTAGGAGATAAATATAACTGTACACGTAAATATTCAGAATAATAATTAGTTAATAAAATATCTGTAGTTAACATAGATTCAAATATTATATATATTTCTTGTAAAAAAAAATTTATTTCATTTACATTAAAACAAGTAATATATATATTTAATAATCGTCTTTGTCCTAAACATAAAAATTTTTTATAATAAATAGTCATTCATAAAATTTTACTCAATTTATATCTTAATAACTTTAAAAAAAACAATAAATTTAATAACCGAGATAATTTATAAGATAATATACATACATCTCTTAAAACTTTACCTCTTCTATCAACTGATATTGTTTTAAGTTCTAAATGTCATGTAGCAAGATCATATCTATATTTATTTTTTTCAGAAATACTTATATAAAATAAAAATTTTTCCATTAATTTACCAACATAACCTTTATCATATGTAAAAAAAGGAATTTTAATATTAATTAATTGAGCTATTTTTCCCAAAGTAAAATTTTTAAAAACATATAATTTTCTTAAAATCGAATCATAATTTGACATAAAAAATAATATTTTCTAAAATAGAAAAACTTATATTTATTTACTATATATACAAATTTATATAATATATAATATATTATATATATTATATATTTTATTATCAATTTTTTTTAAGAAGATCACAATGTTATTCAATCAAAAAAAAATTTTCTATACTCTATTTAATATAGAATTATGAGAACGTTTTAGTTTCTATGGACTACAAACTATTCTAATCTTCTATTTAGTAAACAAATTATCATTACCATTAAATGAAGCAATTACATTATTCTCAACATTTCATGCTTTAATACATAGTTTGGTATTTATAGGTAATTGAATTAGCGAAACCTATTTAGGTATCAAAAGAACAATGATCTTAGGATTAATTATTTTATTAATAGGTTATACCTTAATTAGCTTACCAATATATAATATATATTATATATATTTCACTTTATCTACTATAGCTATAGGTATATGTTTATTTAAAGTTAATCCCACTAATTTACTAGCCTTATATTATAAAAAAGAAAAACCTACTAAAAGAAATACTATTTATACATTATATTACATGGCTATTAATATAGGATCATTATTATCAATGTTATTGATACCATGAATAAATAACAAATATAATTGAAATATAGCACTATTTATCTGTTCATTAAGTATAATAATTACATTATTTACATTATACTATAATTATCATGAACTACAAAAATATGGGAATAAAAAAGACTATACACCTTTAACTAATAAAAATATTATATATACTAGTATATATATCATTTCCTTAATAAGTATCTTAACATGACTATTACAATATAATAATATAACAAATATCTTAGTAGAAATTATAATAATAATAACTTCTATTTATTTAATAACTAAAGTTTGATTTTTATCTCAAAAAGAAAAAAAACATATGATAGTAGTAATAATGTTAATTATAGAAACTATTATATTTTTTATCTTATATAATCAAATACCTACCACTATTAATATTTTTTCAATACATAATGTAAATCCTTATATTTGAGGTTATAAAATAGATCCTAAACAATATCAAGCATTAAATCCATTTTGAATCATAATTTTTAGTCCTATTTTAGCATATATATATAATAGTAAATACAGTAAAAAAATACATTTTACATCACAATATGCATATGGTATGTTACTAAGTGCATTATCTTTTTTAATATTACCAATAGGAATTAAAATAACTAATACTACAGATTACCTTAATAGTAATTGATTAATTATAAGTTATTTATTCCAAAGTATAGGTGAACTTATAATATCTAGTTTAGGTCTAGCTATAATAAACAAACTAACTCCAACTACATTAATTAATTTAACTACTGGTATTTGATTTTTAACTACATCCATAGCATCAATTATTTCAGGACAAATTGCTAATTTTATTATTATACCGAATGATATTAATACCAATATATATAAATCATTAAATATATTTAATAACGCATTTCTTAAAATAGGTATATTTAGTTTAATAATATCTATTATATTCTTTCTAATTACACCAAAATTACAATCTTTATTAAAAAACAAAAATCAATCAAAAATAAACAAAAAACAATAAACATATCATAAATAATGAATATTATTAATATATTATGTATGCATGGTAATTTAAGTAAAGAATTTTTAAATACTATCGAATTAATTACAGGTAAACAAAAAAACATATATGCTGTTACTTATAACAATGAAAATATAAAAAATATTATTTTAAAATATACACAAATTATCAATAATTATCCTCAAAATATAACAAACATTATATTTTTTGTAGATATATGAGGCGGTGTTCCTTTTAATGCTTCCTACAAATGAATTAACGAAAATAATATACAAAGTGAAATTATATGTGGTACTAACATACCTATGTTATTAAATATTTTTTCCAATAATAACATAAATATTAAATTCAAAGACATAATTAACACAACAATCAAAATGGGGAAAAAAAGCATAAAAAATGTTTTATATACAAATAAATAAAAATAATTTATCAATTAATAATCCTACTAAAAGTAGTCTATCCTATTTATAAAATCTTTCCATAAAATAAATTATTAATAATAACTATAATTATTATTAATTTATATAACATATTAGAAATATAATAGTCTTTATTATATTTCTAACTATAAAAAAATACATATTTTACTGGATATATATCAAATAATAAAAAATAACATTATATAATAATATATTTTCTTAAGTATAAAAAATATACATATTAAATCAATAAATAAATTCTTTTTAATAGAGATAATTATATATCGATATATAGAAAATATACTTATATCTTATAATGTTAATAAATATATTTAGTAGCATTAAATAATTTATTCATTATATTTTCTATTTGTAAAAATAAATAAAAGATATTTATACAAATAAATATATAGAAATCTTATTTATATTAAAATTTTATTTATAAACTAACTATATTATAATATATAAATAATATTTATTTTAAATACTTCTCACATATATTTTTTACCAATAATTATTATGTTACATACAAAAAATCATATTATGCAAAAAAACAATATTCTTATTAAAGATATAATTTCTACAAAAAACTATAATAGTTATAAA
The DNA here is from genome assembly GCA_036689535.1 of Candidatus Stammera capleta. Classification (GTDB taxonomy): domain Bacteria; phylum Pseudomonadota; class Gammaproteobacteria; order Enterobacterales; family Enterobacteriaceae; genus Stammera; species Stammera capleta_AK. The sequence goes on from CP144850.1 coordinate 143,128, forward strand.
CAAATTTATTAAACATATTATTCACTTATATAAATAAGTATATATTAATATATATATGTATTTAATTACACACATAACTAATATTTATTAGTAATTAATCTAAAATATTTCAATAACTATTATCAATTATAATAAAAATTCATTTTATATCACATAACCAATATATACAATATTTTGTTCAATCTAAAATTTTAATAAAATTTTGTATTTATATGTAAATATATATAAATAAAAAATTACATTTTACTAATAAATAAAAATAAATACTCAACTTATAATATAATAATTATTAGTAATAATAATCTATTAATCAATAATTTAATATTCAAAATAATATGATTAAAAAAAATATATATCCTGTTAATACTCGTTATATAGAAGATGAATTAATTAATTCATATCTCAGTTACGCTACATCTGTAATTATAGATAGAGCACTACCAGATATTAGAGATGGTTTAAAACCAGTACATAGACGTATTCTATATGCTATGTATATCTTAAAAAATTTTGTTAACAAACCTTACAAAAAATCTGCTCGTATTGTAGGTGATGTGATAGGAAAATATCATCCTCATGGAGATACTGCCGTATATGAAGCTATTGTAAGAATGACTCAAAAATTTTCTTTAAGATATCCTTTAATTAAAGGACAAGGAAATTTCGGATCTATAGATGGAGATCCAGCTGCTGCTATGCGTTATACAGAAATAAAAATGTCTGCAATAACTCATGAATTTTTTAAAGATCTAGACCAAAATACTATTAATTATACAGACAACTATGATGCTACTGAAAAAATACCAGAAATACTACCTACTACCATACCAAACATCTTAATTAATGGTATTACAGGTATAGCTGTAGGAATGGCTACTAATATACCTCCTCATAATATTCAAGAAATTATGTTAGCTTTAATAGCTTATTTAAAAAATAAAAAAATTAAAACTAAAAAATTACTAAAATATATTAAAGGACCAGATTTTCCTACAGGAGGTATAATTTATAATAATACAGATATATATAAAATATATAAAACAGGTAAAGGTACTATTAAAATTACTGCTAAAATTCATATAGAAAAAAACAAAAAAACTAAAAAACATAATATAATTATTACACAATTACCATATCAAGTGAATAAAACAAAAATCATAGAAAAAATTATAATATTACAAAAAAACCATAAAATAGAAGGTATACAAACAATTACAGATGAATCAGACAAAACAGGTATGCGTATTAATATACTTACAAAAAAAAATATTAATATTAAACTGTTAATAAATAAACTACTATTTTTAACTAATTTACATATATCCTATAACATTAATATGTTAGCTTTATATAAAGGTAAACCAATTATATTAACACTTAAAAAAATATTCCAAATATTTATTAAATATCGTATTAAAATAATTAAAAAAAAAATTTTATTTCAATTAAATCAAATTTATAAACAAAAACATATTTTAGAAGGTTTATTAATTACCTTAGAAAATATTGAACAAATACTATTCATAATAAAATCATGAAACAATAAACAAGAAATTAAAAAAATATTATTAACTAAAAATTGAACATGCAATAACAAAATAATCTGTAATACCTATTATAAATTTAGTAAACAACAAATTAAACATATTTTGAAATTAAATATTATTCAATTAAATAAAAATGAATACATACATATTCAATCAAAATATAATCTATTATCTGATCAATATAAAAATTTAACAAACACTATTAATAATAATGAACAAATAAAAATAATTTTAAAAAACGAATTCAAACACATTATAAAAATATTTGGAGATAAAAGAATTACATCTATTGTTAATAACACTAAGATAATAAAAACTAAAGATCTAATAAATAACGATCAAGTATTAGTTACTATTTCCGAACAAGGATATATTAAATATCAAAAACTATCAGTTTATCATATCCAACATAAAAGAGGTAAAGGTAAATCTTTATTATTAAAGACAAATAAAAAAGATACTATAACTCATATTTTGATTACACAAACACATCATTATATTTTATTAATTACAAATCAAGGAAAATTATTTAGTAAAAAAGTATATCATTTACCATACAATAAACACTATAAAAAAGGTAAACTAATTACTGATATTTTTAAATTTAATCAAAATGAAAAAATTACTAATTTAATCACTATTAAATCAATTAAAAAAAAATATAACCTTGTTATAGCAACCAATAATGGTTTAATTAAAAAAATAGATATCTATCAAAATTATTCCAAAATAAAAAAAGGATTAAATATAATTAAATTAAAAAATAATAATAAATTAATTAGTATTAATAAAAGTAATGGTCATAACGAAATTATGTTATTTACAAAACTAGGTAAAACAGTCAGATTTTCTGAAACTCTAATAAGAAAATCAGGTAAATATACACAAGGCATAATAGGTATTAAACTCAATGATAATGATGAAGTAATAACTTCATTAGTGTTAAAAAACAAAGAAGATATTTTTATATTAACTAAAAACGGTTATGGCAAACGTACTTTATTAACTGAATTTCCTATAACATCTCGAGCTACTAAAGGTATAAAAGCTGTTAAATTACATAACCAACAAGATATTATAGTAGGAGCAGTACAAATTAATCAAAATGATCAAATTATTATACTAACTAATACTAGTAACATCTTACGGATTTTAGTATCAGAAATAAAAATTCTAAAAAGAAATACAGTCGGTATAATTCTAATTAGAAAAAAATATATGTATGAATATGTACAAAATATACAAAAGATTAATATCTTATTTACAAAATAAATTTAATTTACAAATACTCAAAGTATTATTAGTATACTTTAATAAATTAGTTAATAATAATACTTTATTACTATTAATTAAAGTTAATTTATTATTAATAATAATTTGTTTAGATATACTATATAATTGTTCTACATTAGTAATATCTTGATTAACTAAATAAGGATAAATATTTCTAACTAATATTAAATGTCTACATAATTGATCAGAAGTAGTCAAGTATAAAATATATGATATAGAAAAAAATTTTCTTAACAATAAAGATCATTTATAATTATTAGTAAATAAAATAATTCATGAAACATTTAAAGAATTAGCTAATGAGACTACATGATAACAAAATTTTTCAGTAATAGTACTGTTACTTAATAACATATTATTATTCTTAATAGTATATTTATGATAAAGATTATCAGTATAATCACAAATATCTGCCATAATTTTAACTACATCTACTGGATAATGACCTTTAGCACTTTCTGCTGACAACATAACCGCATCAGTACCATCTAAAATAGCATTTGATATATCACCAGCTTCTGCTCTTGTAGGCCTAATATTATAAACCATAGATTCCAACATATGAGTAGCTGTAATACATATTTTATTTTTCAATATACATTGTTGTATAATATCTTTTTGTACTAATATTACTTTCTGTAAAGGTATTTCCACACCTAAATCACCTCTAGCTACCATAATCCCATCTGATATCTCTAAAATTGAATTTATATTAAGTAATCCTATATTACTTTCAATTTTAGAAATTATTTTAATATCTTTACCACCATTAGAATCTAAAAACATTCTAACTTGTTCTACATCTATAGATTTTCTAACAAAAGATAAAGCAATATAATCAATACTATTATTACATGCAAACATTAAATCTTCTTTATCATTAGATGAAATAAAAGGTAAATCTATCAAGACACCAGGTATATTCATACTCTTATGTTCATATAAATAACCTCCATTCAATACCTGACAATAAATTCTCTTATTAATAGGGCAAATATCTATTACTCGCATAGATAAAAGACCATCATCTAATAAAATTTTATCATTAATTTTAATTTCATTAATTAAATTTAAATAAGTTATACCTACTTTAGTATCACTACCTAAAATGTCTTTTTTACAAATAAAACTAAATAATTGTTTAGGTTTTAATAATACTTTATTTATATTTGCAAATTTATTAATTCTAATTTCAGGACCTTTTGTATCTAATAAAATCGAAACAATTTTATTAGAAATTTTTTCTACATATCTAATATTTTTAATATATTTTAAATAATTCGATTGAGTACCATGAGACATATTAATCCTAAAAACATCCACATTTAAATTAAATAACTTTATTAATATATTTTTTTTATAAATAGATGGTCCCATAGTACAAACAATTTTAGTTTTTCTCATTATTATATCCACCCAATAATAAAATATTAAAAAATTAATTATAATTAATGTGTCTTAGTGGATTCGAACCACTAACTACTATTACGTCAAAATAGTACTCTACCTTTGAGTTAAAGACACCAATAAATTTCATATATTTTAAAACATTTTAATTAAATATTACTATATAATTAATATTATATCTGAATAATAATTAATTTACTAGATAGTATCTTATTATCTGTATTTTTATATATTATATAAATTTTTAACCTATTGTTGTGACAATAAAAATATGAATTTTATTAAAGAGTTAATATATAGAAAACTTATTAAACAAATTACTAACGTACAAAAAATAAAAATATTACTTAAAAATAAAAATAATACAATTTATTGTGGTTTTGATCCTACATATAAAAGTTTACATATAGGACATTTAATACCTATTATTACCTTAAAAAGATTTTTACAATATGGATATAATATTATTATTTTAATAGGTGAAACTACTTCTATCATAGGAGATCCTAGTTTTAGAAATAAAAATAGACCTATACAATCCACTAAATTAGCTAGTACTTATACTTATTATATTAAAAAACAAATTAAAAATATATTTAAAAAAGAAATATTATCAAAAAATAATAATATAATTATTATCAATAATAAAAAATGATTTAAAAATATGAAAATAACATATTTTTTAAAAAAAATAGGACAACATTTTTCTGTCATACAAATTCTAAACAAAGAATCTATGAAAAAAAGAAATAAAATCAATCAAAAAAATTTAAATTTTAGTGAATTAACTTATAATATTTTACAAAGCTACGATTATCAATATTTATATCATAAATATAATGTTAAATTACAAATTGGAGGTGATGATCAATGAGGTAACATTATCTCAGGTATTAAACTAATACATAAATTATACCATAAACAAACACATGCATTTACATTACCTCTAATGATAAATAAAAATAAACAAAAACTTGGTAAAAGTATTAATAAACAGCAAAATATATGACTAGATATTAATCTAACAAGTTCATATAACTTCTATCAATTTTGAATTAATATACCTGATGAAATTACACATATTATTTTGAAACAATTAACATTGTTACATATTAAAAAAATTAAAAATATAATTAAATATAATAATTATTATCAAATAAAAATAATAATAGCTAAATTACTAACATATGATATACATGGTTTTAACGCACTTAAACAAGCTATGTTTATTACAAACATATTTTTTCATATATACCAAAAAAATATTTCTTTAACAACATTAAATAAATTATTTAAATTAAATATACCTAAAATTAAATTAACACAAGATATTAATCTTAAAGATTTACTAATTTTAGCAAATATAGTAAATAGTAAAACTCAAGCATCTAATTTAATTCAAAACAAATCCATTACTATAAATAATAAAACAATTTTAAATAAAGAATATATAATTACTAGAAAAGATACTTTATTTAAAAAATTCATTATTTTATGTAAAGGTAAAAAAAACTTTTTTTTAATTAAATATTATTTTTAATACAGAAAAAAATATGTCAAAAAATACACTAATTATAAAAAGAATATATACAGATAAAATTATTTATAAAACATACAATATACCTAAATTATTTTTTGTTAAATGAATACCTAACATTAAATGAAAAATAAAAATTACTTATATAACTAAAAAACCAAACATATATATAATTACTTTATCTATAACTATTATGATAATGAATAAAAAAAAAAAAATAACTACCTGTTTAATAAATCAATCAGGTATTTTTTATATCACACTAACTTCCCCCAAAAAAATAAAATTCTATATACATGTATACTGTGCTGATATTTTATATCCCTATGCACGTGAAATTATATCTAATATATTAAATAAAGGTACATTTCCTAATATTAATATTCCTCCTATTAATTTTCACTTAATACATAAAAACAAGAAAAAATAATATTTACACATACAATAGAAAAATTTAAACAAAACATTATTTTTCTATTGTTAAAGTACCATTTTCACTATTAATATTATATAACTTGTTTAATAATAAAGATATTGTTCCTACTATTTTTTTATTACCACAAATCATAACATGACTATTCTGAGAAGAGATATCAATCTGTAATAAATTTTGTATAACTTTATTTTTTAATAATACATATAAATCCCCATATAAATTAATAGTATTATGAAATATATTATATTCTTTCTTAACAATAGTTAATAAAAATAAAAAATTTTTAGTATATTTATATTGTAATAATAATAATGTTTTTAAATGATTAAAATCACTACAATAATTCATATTATAAATAAAAATTATTTTTATAAATTTTTTCCTAAGTAATATATCTTGACTTAATAAAATAGATAAAAAAGGAGATATACCAGTACCACCACTAATCATCCATAAATATTTACAATTAGGTAAACGTTTAATTATAAAATTACCATATGTATGTTTATATATATATATTTCCTGTTGTTCAATTAAATTATATAAATAAAAGTTTAAAATACTATTCACATTATATAAAATATAAAATTCTATATATGGACTATCATGTGAACTAATAAAAGAATAATAATTAAATAAAAATTTATTTTTTGTTACTCATAATCCTATTTTAGTATATTGTCCCGGGATAAATTTAGGTATATTATAAATAATTCTTAAACTAAATAAATTATTTGAATATTTATAAATATTCAAAACTCTACTAATCATCCAATTATGCATTATATATTACTTCTTTAAATAATTTTATATAATTTAAGTTTTAAAAATTTTAAACCCTTTATAAATACTATTCAAACCTAAATATTCTTCAATACGTAATAACCTATTATATTTAGCTACTCTTTCAGTTCTACTAACAGAACCACTTTTAATTTGTTCTGAATTACTACCTACAGATAAATCAGCTATAAAAGTATCTTCACTCTCACCAGATCTATGTGATATAATATAATTATAGTGATTATTTTTAGCTATATTTATAGTTTTTATTGTTTCTGTTAAAGTACCTATTTGATTAGGTTTAATTAAAATAGCATTTACTATATGATTATTGATAGCTTTTAACAATAAATTACTGTTTGTTACTAATAAATCATCACCTACTAATTGAATTTTATTACCTAAAATTTTAGTTAAATATTTATAACCTTCTCAATCACTTTCACTCAAAGCATCTTCTATAGAAACAATAGGATATTTCTTAACTAATTTATGTAAATAATCTACAAATTCATAAGATGAATACTTTTTATTTTCGCCTTTTAAAAAATAATATTTATCCTGAACAAAATAAAATTCAGTAGAAGCACAATCAAGCGCTATACAAACATCATCAAATAATTTATATCCTGCATTCTCTATAGCTTTAGTTATTAAACTTAAAGCTTCTTCATTATTTTTTAAATCAGGAGAATAACCACCTTCATCACCTATAGTAATTTTTTTACCTAAAGATTTTAATAATTGTCCTAAAATAACAAAAATTTCAGAAGCCATACGAATAGCATTTTTAAATGTTGTAGTACCTACTGGTATAATCATAAATTCTTGTATATCAATATTATTATCAGCATGACAACCTCCATTAATAATATTAATCATAGGTACCGGTATAGTAAATAATGACTGTTTTAATCCCATTAATTGTGATATATATACATATAAAGGAACTTCCATATATTTAGCAGCAGCTTTGGTAATAGCCAAAGAAACAGCTAACATCGAATTAGCACCTAACTTAGATTTATTCGGAGTATTATCTAAAGCAATTAATATATTATCAAGTTTTTCTTGTTCAGTAACATCTAAACCTATTAACTCTTTAGAAATTATATTATTAATAATAAAAACAGACTTCATTACTCCTTTACCATAATAACGATCCATATCATTATCACGTAACTCTCATGCTTCTTGTGAACCAGTAGACGCTCCTGAAGGTACAATAGCTCGTGTAATAATACCATTTTTTAAATGTATTTCAGCTTCTACTGTAGGAGTACCACGAGAATCTAAAACTTCTCTTCCTAAAACTTTTAATATTTTACTCATTTTATATCCTTAAATATATTCAAATAATAAAATATATAAATATTATTTACATATTATAACATTATCTAGTTACAAATAAATTATTTATCTTAACTATAAAAAAACATAAACTATTAATATCTTGACTTTAATAATATATATATATATACTACTATATATAGTGGGATGGAGCAGTTAGGTAGCTCATCGGGCTCATAACCCGAAGGTCGCTGGTTCAAATCCAGCTCCCACAATTATATTTATTATAAAATACCAAAAAAATATTTTATCTTCCTCAAAAAATAATCTGTTATTAATGATATTCATCATCCATTATATTTAATCTTTAAAAATCTATTAAGTACTATTAATACAATTACTGCGAATAATATACCCTTTAATAAACCTAAAAAAGCTCCTAAAATACGATTTAATAAAAATACACTATTATATAATAGAAAAAATAATCAATATTTAAAATATGAAAATACCATATAAAAAGAAATAAATAAGACAAAATATAAAACTATTTTAATTAAAGAAGGTCCTGCTACTAATATATTAAAATTTAACAAATATTGTATAGAAGATAGAAAATAATAATAATATCTGTTAGTTAACATATAAGAAAAATATCACATTACTCATGTTAATAATTCTTGTAAAAAACCTATATTATAACCTACATAAACAAAAAAAAATATCATTAATATCATTATATAATCAATAAAATTCATCATAATATGTTTATAATATAACATATACCAATATTCAAAATATTTAAATAAAATATTAACTAATAATACTATAAAATATTTAAATAATTTATATATTTAATATCTGTTTAAAAATAAATCTAATATAAAATACTTAAATAAATATTTTACCATTAATATTCAAACCAATCTGATATAAATACAAACCATGTGATTTTACAATTTGTATTATAGGTAAACATTTATTTTTATTATTATTTAATAATTCATATATTCAATTATAAGAATAATAACGTATACCCACTAATAATAAACTACTTACTATATTCCTTACCATTCTATATAAAAAAGAATTAGCCTGTATATCTATAATAATATATTTATTTTTTTGAAAAATATTTAAATGCATAATATGTTTAATAGTATTTACTGATTTATTTTTATCAGAAGAAAAAAAACTAAAATCATGTATCCCTTTAAATATAGAAGCTGCTTTTAACATTAAATTAATATCTAATTTATAAGGATAATCAAATACTAAATTATATAAAAAACAAGAAGATAACATATTATTATTAATAATATATATATATCTACGAAAAATAGTATTTTTCCTTACATGTACAGTAAGAGGAATATAATAAATTCAATTTAATAATATATCATTAGGTAATAAACTATTAACCCCTAATAACCATTCTTTAATTAACCTATAAGTATAAGTATCAAAATGAAAAAGTTGTCCGATACTATGTACTCCAGCATCAGTACGACTAGAACTAACTATATGTATAGAATGATTAGCAATAATAGATAAACAATTTTCTAAAATTTCTTGTATACTGTTAATAGATACTAATAATTGTTTCTGCCAACCAATATAATTAGTACCTATATATCTTACACTAGCTAATAACCGATATTTGATTAAAATCATTATATTTTTTTATAATACATACGTCCATGTTTATTTAATGATCTACGTAAATAATACAATTTAGATTGACGTAAATAATATTTCTTTAAAATTAAAATCTTATATATAATAGGAGAATTAATAAAAAAAAATTTTTCTACACCTATACCATAAGATGTTTTCCTTACAATTAATGAACTAAATATACCTTTTTTTTTAATAGAAATTATTACTCCAATAAAAGACTGTATCCTTTTTCTACCTTCTTCTTGTATCCAAGTTTGTATATTGACTAAATATCCTGTCATAAACATTTTGATATCTCTTTTATAAAATCTTTCTTGTAATAATGAAATAAGATTATTCATATTTATATATTAAATAATAAATTTTTTAGATATGTAATAAATTTTTTTAATATTTTGACCTGATATTTATTTAAAAACATTTTCTTTAATAAATATGGTTTATTCAAAATAGTACGTTTTAATGCTTCTTGAAATCTCCACTGCTGTATATATTTATGATTACCACTTAATAAAACATTAGGTACAGTAATACCTAAAAATTTCTTAGGTCTTGTATATATAGGATAACTTAATAAATTATACTCATTATTAAATGAATCCAAATTAATCGAATTTACATTATTTAATACCCCAGGTAGAAATCTTACCAAAACATCAACTACTACTAATACAGCTATTTCCCCATTACTTAAAACATAATCACCTATAGATAACTCTAAATCTACATAATTTTGTATAATTCTTTGATCTATCCCACTATATTTACAACATATAAATATCAATGATTTAAATTGTAATAATTTATGAATAATATGTTTATTTAATAAATTCCCTTGAGGGGATAAATAAATTATACATATATAATCATTATTATAATGACTATTATAATAACATACAGCAGCTTCTATAGCTAAAGCTAAAGGAAATATTTTATATACTACTCCTGGTACTCCACTATAAATTTTACTATCAAGATTTTTATTTTTTTTATCAATAAAATTTCTAGGATTTCAATACTTAAATTTTAATATATACTTATTAATAGCTTTTTTAAATAAACCATATTGAGTAAAAAACTTTAAAAAATCAGGACTACTAGTAATTATACCAATATTCATTATTATTTTAAATAAATATTTTCATTTATCAATTAAATTTTAGTCATATGACTATATAAATTATATTGTATATATAAAGATCGTACCCGTGAAGTAGGTAAAGCTCCTTTTAATAATCAATTATTATAACTCAATACATTCCATTTTAATCGTAATAAATTTTTTTTTTGTAAAGGATTAAAAAAACCAATCTTTTCAAGAAATTTACCATGACATGATTTACGATTATCTGTTACTACAATTTTATAAAATGGCAACTTATGTCTGCCATATCGTGCTAATCTTATTACTACCATAATATATATTACTCCTCATTACTATTTTAAATAATATGATAAACGTTAAATTATTTTTATACAGGTATATATACAATATATAATATAAATTATCAAAACAGTGGAGGAGGGATTCGAACCCTCGATACATATAAGATGTATACATATTTTCCAAACATGCTCTTTTAACCACTCAGACACCCCACTAATAATAATAAAATATCTATAGAAAATCTTATATCTTAATAATATAAGATATCTTTGACATAAGCAATAATTATCTTTATAATAAGAATTAATATTCCTCTGTAGTTCAGTAGGTAGAACAACGGACTGTTAATCCGTGTGTCACTGGTTCGAATCCAGTCAGAGGAGTACAAATATAAAATATTTATTTTTATACTATAATTTACTTTTAATAAATTCTTTTCTTAAAATTACATCATCACCCATTAACATTTTAAAAAGAGAATTAACTTTAATAATATCAAAAATAGTAATTTTATATATTTGTCTTTGTTGTGGATTCATAGTAGTAAATCATAATTGTTCTGGATTCATCTCACCTAAACCTTTATAACGTTGTACATAAATACATCGTTTACTATTATTTAGTATATAATCAATTAAAATATAAAAATACTGAAAATAAAATTTTTTATTATTAAGTAATATATATATATATTGATTTTTACCAAAAAAATAAATTTTTTTAGAAAAATTTAATAATAACTGATAAGTATTATTCCAAAACAAAATATCAAAACAAAATTCATATTTTTTATATACATATACAAAAACAATACTAATACCTACTCATATCTGTTGTTTATATAATAGAACACCTATAAAATTTCCATGAAATACATTATTTTTATTTAAATATTGTAAAAAATATTTCAACCAAATACGTTTTTTAACAATATTACTATCTATATTTAATAATTTAAAAAACATTAATTTATTTAAAATATAATCTAAATATTTACTCTTTTTTTTAAATACACTACAAATATTAAAATAAATTAACACTAATTTAGTTAAAGTAAAATCATTTAATATAAGTATATTATTTATGTTATATAATTTAATACCCTGAAATAACAAATATATTTTATATTTAATTAAATAAGATTCTTCTCTAATATAAAATTCTTTTTGAGAAGTATAAATTCTATATAATGGTGGACACACTATATACAAATGACCATTTATAATTAATTCAGGCATATATCTATAAAAAAAAGTTAATAATAAAGTACGAATATGAGCACCATCTACATCAGCATCAGTCATAATAATTACTTTATTATATTTTAATTTTTTAATATCAAAATATTTATGACCTATACCACATCCTAATACTTTAATTAACATACTAATTTCTTGTGAAGATAAAATTTTCGCTAATTTTTTTTTCTCCACATTCATAATTTTACCTTTTAATGGTAAAATAGCCTGATATTTTCTATTACGACCTTGTTTAGCAGATCCACCAGCTGAATCTCCTTCTACTAAAAAAATTTCAGAACGTAAAGAATTTTTTTCTTGACAATCAGCTAATTTACTAATAACTAAAGAATTATCTATAAAATCACTTTTATTTGATATTTCTTTTGCTCTTTTCAAAGAAATACGTAAATGATAATTATGAATTATCCTATTAATTATAATTTTACTATCTACTACATTTTTTAATAAATAATCATATAAATAATTACTAATATTTGATTCAATTAAAGGCTTAATATCAGAAGAAATTAATTTTTCTTTAGTTTGTGAAGTAAAAACAGGATCCGGTAATTTTAATGATAATATAACATATAATCCTTCTCTAACATCTTTCCCAGTAACTGTAATTTTTTTTTTGTAATAATATTCTTTTTCAATAAAATTATTAATAGTACGAGTAAAAGCAGTTTTTAATCCTAATAAATGTGTACCACCTTCTATTTGATAAACATTATTAGTAAAACAATTAATACAATGTTTAGTAGTATTAATTCATCTACCCACCATTTCTATGGTAATAGCATCTTTTTTAAAAAAAAAATATAATATATTATTATGTAATTCATCTTTATACAAATACAAAGATTTTAAATAAGATTTAAGTCCATCAGTATTAAAAAAAATCTGTTTTTTATGAATACGTTTATCTAATAAAACTAATCTAACATTAGGATTTAAATAAGATAATTGTTCTAATCTAGTAGATAATAAAGATCACTGAAAAGAAATATTATTATGGAAAATAGTAAAATCAGGCCAAAATCGTATATATGTACCACGAAATTTTGTTGTTCCTACTATAATTAATTTATTTACAGGAATACCTTTATAATATTTTTGATAATAAATATACCCACCACGATATATCCTTAATATTAATTTATCTGATAAAGCATTTACTACTGACAAACCTACTCCATGTAAACCACTAGATATAGTATAAATTTTATGATTAAATTTACTACCAGTATGTAATACTGTCATTACTAATTCAGCAGCAGAAACACCTTCATCTTTATGAATATCTGTAGGTATACCTCGACCATCATCTAAAACTGATAAAGACCCATCTACATAGACAATAACTTTAATATTATTACAATATCCAGACAAAACTTCATCTATAGAATTATCTACGATTTCAAATACCATCTGATGTAACCCAATATCACTATTAATATCACCTATATACATACCTGGTCGTTTTCGAACACTATTTAAACCTTTTAGTATCTCTATACTAGAAGCATCATAATTACTCAATTATAAACTCCTTTCATTTAAAAATACATAAAAATATTAATATCAATTAATTAATATTTTATTTTTTATATTTTTTATACATAAAAATATTTTCTTATTAAGAAATAAAGATTTTTATCTGCTTTTAAACAAAAAAATTATAACTGTATAGGCATAATCATATTATATAAATATGGATTATTTAAATCATATATATGAACTAAAGAAAAATTATCTTTAATATACATACGTATTATTGTATTATGTTTAATGATATTAACAATATCTAATAAATATTGAATATTCAAACAAATTATTATTTCTGAATAATTATATAATATATCTATTTTCTCTTTTATTTCATTATTATCTGTACTGTTAATAGAAAGATATAAAATATTTTTAGTAATTTTTAATTTAACATAATTAAATAATACACTAGTAATAATAGACATACGTAATAATGCTTGTTTTAATACAAATATATCCAAATCAAGAAATACATATTTAGAAGATAATAATAACGTATTATAATCAGGATATTCACCTTTCATTAACTTAGAATATATAGTATATTCATTAAAATAAATTTTTATTATATCATGATATATTTCAAATACTATTTGTATATCATCATAATAATGTATTAATTTTAATAATTCTATAACTAATTTACGAGATAAAACAATTGAAAAAAAATTATTTTTATTTTGTATCTTTATATTTACTAAATATAATTTATAAAATGATATTCTATGTCCATCAGTAGCAATAAAAATAAAAAAATTCTCTATATATTTAATATATATACCATTTAAATGGTAACTAATATTATCTTTAGACATAGATAAATAAATAGATGTAATAATAATTTTAAGCAAATTACTATTTATAACAAATTGATAATGATACGTAAAAATTTTTTGAAATAAAGGAAAATCTTCAGGTGATAATACAGAAAAATAAGATATGTTATTAACACATCTTATTGATAACCTATTATTATTATAATAAAAAGAAATTTTAGATTTATTTAAAAAACTTCGACATAATTCATATAATTTACGAACATTAACAGTTATACTACCATCTTGATAAATATCTTTTTTAGATAATTGGATTTTATATGTTATTTCTACATCTAAATTAGTAACTACTAATGTTAATCAACTATCATGTAAAATCAATAATATATTAAATAGAATTAAATTTCTTGATATATTAGATGCATATTGACTTAATTGACGTAAAGGTTCTAAAAGTTTTTCTTTTTCTATAATAAATTTCATTTTGAATAATATAAATTAAATTTAATAAATAAATTAATTATATATATATAATATATACTATAAATATTAATATAATAATTAATTATTATATTACTAATATAAATATAAAAAATTATTATACATAATTAAAAATTATATATATTAATATATAAATATTAACTATGATTACATGTATTAATTGATATATACTATACTAATATAGTATATTAAGACAATGTTACAAATAACAACTAAATATTAACCGTATATAATGAAAGAAAAAATTATTTATTATGAAAAGAACATATCAACCTTCTAAAATTAAAAGAAAACATAAACATGGCTTTAAAAAAAGATCATCTACTAAAAATGGTAAAAAAATATTACTAAATAAAATACATAAAAAAAGAAAAAAAATTTCTATATAATAATGATTATTATCAATAATATTTCATGACATATAATTACAAAATATAAAAAATGATTATTAATTAAATACAAAAAAAATTTTCAATTCAGAAATATACTTAAAATTATTATTACTAAAAAAAAAATTAAATTAGCTTATCAACGTAATAAAATTAAAAGATTAATAATAGAAAATTACCGTATTTATAAAAAAAAAATACCATATATAATATTATTATTTATTATAAATAAACATCTTTTATATTTAAATAAAAAAAACCTTCTTCTTTTACTACAACAAATATGATTATATAAATATCAAATTTAAATTTAATATCAATATAATATAAAAAAATGTATTTACAAAAAACTAAAAATATTATAATTATCATTATATGAATAATATATTTTTCTATACATAATATATATGCTAATAACAACATTATACCATCTATATTAAATAATAATCAAGAAAGTTATTATATTATAAACAATAATGTAATGACATTATATATTAATGTATATAACAGTAATATAGAACACATATGATTAAAAAAATATTTTGCAAATAACGATTACAATCAATACACAAAATTATTTACTAAACAAAAAAAATATAATTATATTAATAATACAAATTTTGTCATATACGAAAAACATAAAAACAATATTATTAATATCCCTTGAAAAAATATTAAAACCAAAATTACTACTAATAATATTTACATATATACATATCATAATTATAAAAATATTATTTGAAAAAGAAAAATATTGTTAGGTAAAAATTCATATCTACTTAATATTACATATAATATTTATAACTCATCACAAAAAAAAAAAAAAAATACGTATTATTAATTCTTTAATACAAACTAAAAATATTAACAATCCACAATTTGTATCATACTTTGATAAAAATAAAAATAATACTGAAATATATAATATATATAATAATAAAACATACAATAATATTCTTACTCCTAAAACACAAAGTTGAATATCATTACATGATAACTATTTTATTAGTATCTGATTACCTATATTCAACAATAATTGAAAATATATTAATATATATAGTAAATTAGTTAATAATAATTATATATTAAGCTATGAATCTAATAATATCACTCTCTATCCTCAAAAAAATATTACTATACAAACTAAATTATGAACTGGTCCTAAAATATTTGATGATTTAAATCATATTCATAATTCATTAACTAATACTATTAATTACGGTAAATGACAATTAATAATCTTATATATAAGAAAAATATTTAATATAATTAATAATTACAGTAAACATTGAATATTTACTATAACATTCATTATATTAATTTTTAAAATTATTACTTATCCTATCAATAAATGACAAATACAGACTATAAAAAAACTTAATAAAATAATACCTATATTTAACAAAATTAAATCACAATATATTACTACTCCTAATAAATATTTTTATAAAATAAAACAAATATATCAAAAATATAAAATCAACCCAATATACAGTATATTACCTATAATAATACAAATACCTATTATTGTAATAATTATAAAAATTATTAATAACACTGTAGAAATAAAACATTATCCATTCTTATGGATAAAAGATTTAACTTATAACGACAAATATTTTTTTTTACCTATTATTACTAGTATAAGTATTTATTTAACACAACCACAACAATTGAAAAAAACAAATAAATATACATTTTATTTAATAAGTATATTTATGATATTTTTAATGAGTAAATTATCTAGTGGAATATTATTATATTATTTAATAAATAACATGATTTTATGATTACAAAAAAAAATTTTACATATTTAACATATATTATATAGAATGAAATTTATTGATACAATAGTAGCTCAAGCAACGCCATGTGGTAATGGCGGTATAGGTATTATTAGAATATCAGGACCACAAACTATTAATATATCATATAAATTATTACACAGAATAACTAAACCTAGATACGCTATTTATCTTCCCTTTAAAGATGAAAACAATATTACTTTAGATTATGGAATAGTAATTTATTATAAAAAACCTTATTCATATACTGGTGAAGATATATTAGAACTACATAGTCATGGAGGACAAAAAATTGTAGAATTACTTATTAAAGTCATTTTAAAATTACATTTACCAAATGTAAGGTTAGCTAAACCAGGAGAATTTACTTATAGAGCTTTTTTAAACAAAAAACTTGATTTAATTCAAGCAGAATCTATAATAAATATTATTAATTCGACATCAGAAACAGCTTTATTTAATGCTATTAAATCATTAGAAGGATATTTATCTAAAAAAATATCTTTCATAATCAAAAATATACAAAATTTATTAGTACATACTGAAAATATTATTACTTTTAACCATAAAAAAAATACATTTTATAAACAATATATTTTAAATTTTAGAGAAAAAAGTCAATATATATATAAAAAAATTACAAATATATATAAAAATATTACTCATAATTTACATACTCCAAATAACATTAAAATTCTTATTGTAGGTAAACCTAATGTAGGTAAATCCAGTTTAATGAATTTTTTTACACAAAAAAATACTTCAATTATTACAAATATAGCCGGTACTACAAGAGATCTAATAAAAGAATACATTAATATTAATAATATTAATATAGAAATATATGATACAGCAGGGATACATAATACTAATAATATTATAGAAAAAATCGGAATTAATAAAACTTTACTAAACATTAAATCATCACAAATTATTTTATTTATTGATGTTAATTCTATTAATTGAAGAAAAAATATCATACAACATTATAAGAAATTAATTAATATCAAAAATAAAATTATTTTTATAATTAATAACAAAATAGATTTACATAAAATACCTTATAAATATTATCATTATAATAATTACTATATTTTTAATATATCCATAAAAAAAAAAATTGGTACTAAAATATTAAAAAAACAATTATTTAATTGTATTAAAGAATTAAATAATACAGAAACTAATTTTAGTACTAATTTAAGACAAAAAATAATTATTAAAAAAACACTTTGACATATATATAAAGTAACACAAATTCCCCCAAAAAACATTATATATAATATTGATATTATATCTTATCATTTATCTAAAATTTTAAATAAGTTAAATAAATTATTAGGGAAAAACAACGATAATACTAATGATAAAATACTAAATCAAATATTTAAAAATTTTTGTGTAGGTAAATAATATATTCTCAAAAAATACACCTATTCATAGAATTAACTTATATTAAACAATAAGTTAATTCTAAAAACATTTTATTATTACATACAAACACAATATCTATTACTCTTTAGGAAAAAACAACCAAGAATACTGATTATATTTAATAATATATCTAATAATATTAAATTCTTCTAAACATCCTAATTTGACATAAGCTTTACTCATCAATATTAAACTAGAACACATAATATCATTATATGTATAATACTCCATCATATAAAAAACTCTATTAATTACTGAAATATAATTCCCTTGTGAATAAAGAAAATAAATAATATTATATTCATATAATTGCATTTGTTCTTTTACTAATGATATCTGATATATAGAATCAATATAATAAATACTATCAGGATAATTTTGTATTATTATTTGAAAATATCTAAATATTTCTTTATAAAAATTATAATTATCATGCATATTTTCTTTAGGAAATAAAAATTTTTTTAAAAAAAATGTTTTATTCTCAGATATTTTCATATTAGTTAATCCATACATATAATACAAATAATCAAAATATTTATAATATTTTTTTGAGAAACATATATCTAATAATTTTAATACTGTTTCATATTCACCTACATGATAATTTAAATAAATTAAAGTTAAATAACTTTGTTGAGAAAAAATATTTTCATTATATTGAATAATATAATTTAAATTTTCAATAGCTAAATTATATTGTTTATTCACAATATAATATTCACTTTGTAAGTATAAACAACTCAATTTAGATATAATCTTATCTGTTACTAAATTAGTAGTTGTTGTATTACCAAAACTAAAATTTATACTAAACAAATTAAATAAAATCAAACAAATAATTTTCAAATATTTAAACATATTTTTTTATATATATATAAGTATAGAATTAATAATTTTATAAAACTATATATACTATAAGATTCCATCTTCATGAAAAACTTAAATATATACTTAACATATAAAATTAAAACAATTCCAAAAATAAATAGATTAGACAAAATTATACAACAAAAAATTAAATTTTTATCAAGAAATAAAATACAAAATTTAATTAAACAACAACAAATATTAATAAATAACAATATTTCTATTAAAAAAAACAAAAAATTAAAAATTAATGATATTATAACTATAATAAAACCTATAACTACATATATCAATACTAATAACAAAAAAAAAAAAATACCTATTAATATTATTTATGAAGATACATATTTATTAATTATTAATAAACAAAATGGATTAATTGTACATCCTGGTATAGGGACTACTAATAATACATTACTAAATGCTTTAATGTATTATTATCCTAAAAATTTTCATATACCTAGATACGGAATCATACATCGTTTAGATAAAAATACTACTGGATTAATGATAATCGCTAAAAAAATTAATATATATTATATATTAAATAAAGAAATAAAAAATAAAAATATTACGCGCATATATACTGCATTAGTCTATGGTAAAATAAAAAAAAATAATATAATTAACTTACCTATTAGTAGACATAAAAAAATACGTACTAAAATGTCTGTTAATCCTAAAGGTAAACCATCTATTACTTATTATTATGTACTAGAAAAATTTAAAAAATATACATTATTAAATATTAAATTACATACTGGAAGAACACACCAAATTAGAGTACATATGCAATATATACAACATCCTGTTGTAGGTGATCAAACATATTACAATAAATATTATATTAATGATAATTATCATATAACAAAATATTCTTTAAATAGACAATTTTTACATGCTAAAAAACTTCAATTTATTCATCCTATATACAAAACTGTAATACTTATTAATATACCTTTACCTTTAGATCTTAACAATATGTTATGCTATTTACGTACATCTAATTTATTTTAAACTATCATATCATCTGATTAATAATAATGAAGCTGATATAGCATGTATATTATGAGTAATATTAAATCTATAAAAATATTCTTTATATCGACTATATAATATTTTAGCTTCACAAGTCGTAAAATGTTCATCTACAAAAATAATATTTTTACCAAATCGGTTATATATACGATTTGCAAATTTATAAATAAATTTATTTATTCAATTAAACTTAAATAGTTTAGATCGAGATATTCCTATAATTACTTTTTGACAATCTCATGAACTAAAAATATTTTGTATTTGTACCCAATTAGGATTACCATATCTTAAAGATAAACATTTTAATGGTGTAGCAGTTTGAAAAAATACCTGTCCAATTGCTATACCTAAATATTTATAACCATAATCAAACGATAATATAAACATATATATATATTTCTTGTATTAATATAATTCATGTCATATTATTAATATATCATTATATATAATTTTACAATTATTAATAAAAAATGATTCAAATAATAAAAATAATATATGAATTAATATTAAGAATTATTAATCAAGATAATTTATTAAAATTAATTATTATTATTATTATTATATAAATTTTTCTTACAAAGATACTAAAATATATTCTTTATAGTTAATTAATTATTACTTAACAACAAACATTACTTTTTTTTATTAATATGAGATCTATATAATATATTATTATTACTTACATATATTAGATATATTTATTATTATTTAAATAATAGATAATATCTATATTATTAGATAAGAATAATACTTATATAAAATATATATTATTATTATAAATAATATCAATATCATTAGATCTCTAAAAATATTTACATCATATCTATAACAGATATATTATCTATATATAATAGATATTAACCAAATAAATCATAAATATTAATTTTACTTACTCAATAATCAAAATATATAAATATACTTAATATTTAAAAATAATTCACATTACTAAAAAAAAAATTATTTATATAAATATATAATATATTACTATTAAAATATCTCTTTATATAACAAATAAATAATATTTAACAAAATAAATATTCTTTATTAATATATTTTTAAATAAATCAAAATTATGGAAAAAATAATTTTTTACAGTGCACAAAAATATGAAATAAAATATTTTATAAAAGCTAACAAAAAATATAATTTTTATTTAACATTTATTAAAAAACAACTAAATGAAAAAACAGTAAAACTATGTAAAGATTATCATCATGTATGTATTTTTGTTAATGATAACGCAATAAATGAAAATATTATTAATACATTTAAAGAATATAACATTAAAACTATTCTATTAAGATGTACTGGTCATAATAATGTAAATATATTATTAGCAAAAAAATATAATATTAACATAATGAATGTACCATATTATTCACCTGAATCTATAGCTGAATATACAATATCTATGATATTAAATTTAAGTAGAAAAATACATATAGCATATCAATATACTAAAAATAAAAATTTTTTAGTAGACGATTTAGTAGGATTTAATATATCTAATAAAACTATAGGTATTATAGGTACAGGTAGAATAGGTACTAAAGTAATTCAAATCTTACAAGGTTTTCATACAAAAATTATAGCTTATGACATTATTCATTCTAATTATATAAAAACATTAGGTATAAAATATGTAACCTTAACTGAATTATATCAAAAATCAAATATAATAAGTTTACATTGCCCTTATAATTACAAATCTAATTATCATATGATTAATAATAAATCATTAAAAAAATTCCAAAAAAATACAATGTTAATTAACACTAGTAGAGGTGAATTAATAGATACTAAAGCCATTATTAATGCATTAGACAATGGTATTATTAGTTATTTAGGATTAGATGTATATGAATTCGAACGCCAACATTTTTTTAATAACAAAGTAAATATTTTACTTAAAGATAAATACCTACAATTATTATTATCTTATAACAATGTTTTACTTACTAGTCATCAAGCTTTCCTAACAAAAGAAGCATTAACAATAATTGCCAATACTACATTAAATAATGTATATCAAAATATTACAAATAATATTTCTGATAACTATATTAATTAAAATCATCTTTGTAAGAATATTTCTTATATATATAAAAAATATATATTTGATATATGTATATAATTACAACATATGTATGTCATATATAATATGATATATGAATTCAACACAAATGACCTACTTAAAAAAATTAAAATCTATACATAATAATAAAAAAAATATATATACTAAATTAAAAACTGATAAACTACATAAAGGTTTAAATATACATACTATATATAAATTACACAAAAAAAGAAAAGAACCCCAATGAATGCTTAAACTTAGACTAAAAGCATTTAAAAAATGAAATCATATGAAAGAACCACACTGAATAAATGGACATTATAATAATTTAAATTATCAACAATATAACTATTATTCAGCACCTATCTTTATTAAAAAAAAAAAAAACTCCCATAAAGAATCTATATATAATACTATTAAAAATTTAAATATACTTACTAATAAAAAGAAAAACGCAACAGATATTATTTTCGACTCTGTATCTATTACAAATACATATATAAATAAATTACATAAATTAGGTATTATTTTTTGTTCCTTTCAAGAAGCATTACTTAAATATCCTAATATTGTAAAAAAATATTTATGTACAGTAGTACCATACACAGATAATTTTTATGCTACATTGAATACAGCTGTTTCATCTGACGGTACTTTTATTTATATACCTAAAAATATTATTTGTCCCATTACACTAAATACATATTTTAGAATTAACTCAAAAAATACAGGTCAATTTGAAAGAACTTTAATTATTTTAAAAAAAAATAGTTATTTAAATTATAGTGAAGGATGTTCCGCTCCTATAAGAACAAAATATCAATTACATGCAGCAGTAGTAGAAATTATTCTATATGAAAAAGCAGAAATACAATATACTACTTTACAAAATTGATATGCAGGTAATAAAAAAAATAAAAAAGGTATATTAAATTTTGTTACAAAAAGAGCATTATGCAAAGGTAAGAACAGTAAAATATCTTGATTACAAATAGAAACAGGATCAGCAATAACATGAAAATATCCTAGTAGTATTTTATTAGGAGATTATTCACAAAGTAATTTTTACTCTATATCCTTAACAAAATTTAATCAAATATCAGATACTGGAACAAAAGTAATACATATCGGTAAACATAGTAAATCTATGATTTTGTCTAAAAGTATCGCTTTAGATAATAGTAATAATACTTATCGTAGTTTAATCAAAATTCATAAAAAGGCACATTTTACTAAAAACTATACACAATGTGATTCTTTAATATTAAGTAAAGATGCTAATACTTATTCATTACCTACTATATCAAATAATAATAAATGCGCTAGTATTGAACATGAAGCTAGCACAAATTTTTTTAAAAAAAAACAAATATTTTATTTACAATCACGAGGTATAAACAAATCCATTGCATTAAATATGATCATTAATGGTTATTGTCAAAATATTATAAATATATTACCAATAGATTTAATATGAGAAGCTAAACAAATTCTATTATTAGATACGAACCAATAAGTTAATTTATGTATATACTACAAATACAAAATTTATCTGTTAATATTAAAAATACCAATATTCTTCATAATATTAATCTTAATATTAAACCAGGAGAAAGTCATTTAATTATAGGACCTAATGGATCAGGAAAAAGTACATTATCTTTAATAATAATTGGGCATGAAAAATATACCATTACACATGGGAAAATTTTATATAATAATACAAATATAAAAAAAATTACTATTGATGAAAGAATTAAACAAGGTTTATTTATTTCTTTACAAGAAAATATAACTATCCCTGAACTAAAAAATAAAATTTTATTAAAATATTCTATAGATGCTATAAGAGAATACAATAATCAAAAAAATATAAATTGATTTACATTTAATAGACACATAAAAAAATATATGTCTTTACTAACATTTTCAAAAGATTTCTTAGAACGCCCTGTAAACAAAAATTTTTCTGGAGGAGAACAAAAAAAAAATGACATACTACAAATATTACTACTTAAACCTAAATGTATAATTTTAGATGAGATAGATTCTGGACTTGATATTAACACTTTAAAACAAATTACTAATATTATTAATAATCGTATTAAAAATAATAAAGCAATACTTATCATTTCACACAATTTACAAATTATTAATTATATTAATATTCATTACGTACACATACTATATAATGGACATATTATACATACAGGTAAAACCAACATTATAAAATATATTAAAAAATATGGTTATAATTATCGTTTTTAACAAAAATTATTTTTAATAAAAATAATATTTCCTATATACAATACTTCTAATTTCTTTTAAAAAACTTTGAAACATCTTTTTAGACACATTAAATATTATTTACTAAATATTAAATCTATCAAAATTATTTTTTTTAATAATAAATTATGATATATACACAAAAAATATCTCAATATATACTTCCAAATTAAAATTAAATATAATTCTAATTTTAAAAAAAATATATTTGATAACATTATTTATTTACATAAAAAATTACCCAATAAACAATATATTATCAATATATTACCCAATAAAAACATATTACTTCCTATATATATAATATATATTTACTATTGTAATAAAAAAAAAAATTTATATTTTAATAATATTAATTATATTAATATATATGAATATACACATATACATTTAATAGAACATTATTTAAATTTAGATAATAAAAAAATATCTTATTTTTTCTTATCTAAAAAAAACATTAAAAAACATGTACATTTAAATTATCTTAAAATTATTAATTTTAACAATTTCTCTAAATATATTAATTATAATGAATGAATTTTACATAATTATGTACATGTAATAAAAAATATATTTTTTATTAATGCTAATTTAATTAAAGAAATTACTTCCCTTACTACTACTAAAAAAAATATTTTAACTATTAATAGTTTAAGTATATTACAAAAAAAATATAAATATAAATATAAAATATTTTTATTACATAAAAATAATAAAACTTTAAGTGATCAACTACATAGAAGTTTAATATTTAATAAAAGTACTTATATCTTACATATTTTAATAAAAATATTTAAAAAAGCAAATAAAACTATTACTACATTTAGTAATAATAACATACACATTAAAAAAATAAATAATATTACTATTAAACCAGAACTTAAAATATATAATAAACATACGATATGTAAACATCATTGCACCATAAAACAATTAAATAAACATTATATTTTTTATCTACTTAGTAGAGGAATAAACAAATATCAAATAATTCATATTTTATCTATGATGTTTTGTAACACAATAATTTATCAAATAAATAATAAAAAAATTGAAAAAAGTATAAAAAACATTATTACATACTATATAAATAAAAATTATGAATATAAATATTAAAAATATAAAAAAAGATTTTCCTATTCTTAAGCAAAGAATTAATAAAAAAAGACTAATTTATCTAGATAATGCTACTACTACACAAAAACCTAAACAAATTATAAAATACCTAAATTATATTTATAAACATACTTACGCCTCACCACATAGAGGTATTTATAATTTAACTAATAATATAACCAATCAAATAGAACATGTTAGATACAAAATAGCAAAATTCATAAATGCTAATTCTCCTGAAGAAATTATATTCACTAATAATACAACAACTGCTATTAATTTTATCATTAATAGTTGAGGTAAAAAACATTTAACTTATAAAAATAATATTATATTATCAATAACAGAACATCATTCTAATCTTATTCCCTGATATCAACTAAAAAAAGATATTGGTTATGAAATTAAATTAATTACTATTAAAGATAATGGATCTATTAATATAGATCATTTAAAATCATTAATAAACAGAAAAACTAAATTAATAGCCATTACACATATTTCTAATATATTAGGTATTATTAATCCTATACAAAAAATTTTACAAATTACAAAAAAATACCATATAACATCTTTAATAGATGGTACTCAAGCTATAGCTCATATTAATATTGATGTACAAAAATTAAATTGCGATTTTTATATTTTCTCAAGTCATAAAATATATGCACCTACCGGTACTGGTATTATTTATAGTAAAAAAAAAATTTTAAAAACTTTAGATCCATGAATATACGGTGGAGGTATAATAACTAATTTAAATATAAAAAAAAATAATATTTCACATATCAATATAATCAATAGCCCATGAAAATTTGAAGCAGGTACCCCTAATATAGAATCTATATTAAGTTTAGGTATAGCTATTGATTATATTAATAATATTGGTATAAAAAATATTATGAAATATGAATATAAATTAATTACATATACTATTAATAAAATAAAGCAAATACCAAATATACAATTATTTGGTATGTCCAAACGACGTATTGGTATATTATCTTTTAATATTAATAATTATCATTGCTATGATATAGGTATATTATTAAATAAATACGGTATTTCGATTAGAACAGGCCATCAATGTTGTTTACCTTTAATGAAATATTATAATGTTCCTGGTATGTGTAGAATATCACTAGCTATATATAATTCTAAAAAAGATATTAATATATTAATATCTTCATTACATAAAATTATTAATCTATTAACTTAATAAAATTATGAAAAAATTACCAAATTTATCTGATTTAATAACTAACTTTAATACATGTTTAAATACAGAAGAAAAATTTCATTATTTAATTAAATTAGGTACTAATTTACCTTTAAATAAACAAAACATTCGTAATAATAATAACATTATACATGGATGTCAAAATAAAATATGAATATATATTAATAAATATCCAGAACTTATCATTAATGCAGATAGTAATACATTAATTATGAAAGGTATATTAATGATATTAATTGTTATATATACTCATATGAAATATAAAAACATAAATATTATAAATAATAAAATAATATATGTTTTTAAAAAAATTAATTTAATTAACTATATTAATAGTAATACATTTATTGGTATTAAATCTATTATTAATAATATCAATAAAAAAATATGAACTTAATAAATATTATTTAAAAATAATATTTATTATACTAATATAGTTTACATAACTTAATACATATACAAAATATATTTTTTATATATATACTAATAATATATAGATAAATATTTAGTTATATAATACATAAACTAAATATTTAGTAAATATATTACTAATATATCTATAAAAAATATTATAAATAATAAATAAAATCAAAATAACAAATAAATATTTAATTTAAAAAAAATAAATATAATTTTTAATTACTAGATTTATCCGTATCTTTTATATCTTCTCTTTTTTTATCAGGTTCTTTAGTCTCATTCTTTTTAACATTCATTACATGATCAATAGCTGATTGTACTGTAGTAATTTTTTCCGCTTCTTCATCAGTAATTTCAATATTAAATTCTTCTTCTAAAGCCATAATTAATTCTATTATATCTAAAGAATCAGCACCTAAATCATCTACAAAAGAACTATTATTTTGTATTTTATCTAATTTTAAATTTAATTGTTCACTAATAATTGTTTTTATACGATCTTCTATATTAGTCATAAATTACAATCTCTAATTATTTATTATAATACTTAATTAAAATATTATGTTATACATTACATACTAATTAATAAATATCTAATAATTAGTATACACTATATTACGTGCATATAAATAAAAAAATAAATATATAATTAATCTGTAACTATATAAAAAATTATTTTTTACGTATAAAAAAATATTGTTTATTTCTATATCATCCATCATCATTAATATGATGATATAAATTACATTTTTTATCTTTAATATAAAAATTAGGTATATGTAATTGTATATGTGCTCTACGCATACCTCTTTTAGATCTACTTTTTTTACTTTTCTGTACTGCCATATAACCTCTAATAAATTTTATTAAAAAAAACTCATTGTATTAATTAAATGTAATATTTTATATAAAACAATATCTAAATTAGCTTTAAAATAAAAATATTTACGTAAATACATATGATATATTTTGATAGAATATGAATGTAAAAATAATCTTGATATTTTAGTAATTAATAAAAATTTTGAATTTAATTCCTTATTACCATAACGATTATCTCCTAAAATAGGATAACCTAATTTACTTACTTGTCTTCTTATCTGATGCTTACGCCCAGTTATAGGATATATACGTAATAAAGTAAAATTTTTAATATATTTAATAATATTAACATAAGTAATAGCAAATTTATATTTTACAATAACTCGTTTATTACAAGTATGAATCATATCTAAATATGTTTTTACATATGTTAAATTATTAGGTCATCTTCCATAAACTAATGCTATATATGATTTACATATTTTATGTAATTTAAATAAATTATGTAATGCTAATAACATTACTCTACTTTTAGATAATATTAATATTCCTGTAGTATATTTATCTAAACGATGCACTAATTCTAAATATTTAAAATTCATTAAACACCTATATATATCTATAATATTTCAAGAAATTTTAGTACCACTATGTACCGAAATACCATAAGGTTTATTAATAATTAATAAATAATTATCTTCATATAAAATATATTTAGTAAAAAAAAATATCTTTCTTCTACATATTTTTTTTTTTATTAAATGTAATTAAAGGTAAACGTATAATATCATTTAATTGACATTTATATTTAGGTAATACTCTTTTTTTATTTACTCTGATATTACCTTTACGTATTAAAGAATATATTTTATTTTTTGTTAAATCTTTTATGATTCTAATCAAAAAATTATCTATTCTTTTACCTACATCATTACATGTAATAGTATAATAATTTAAAAAAAATCTTTTTAACATAATTTTCAATTTTATAAATGAATTTTTAAAAATTTATATCTAAAATACATTTTTAAACATATAATGTTATATTAATAATATAATTTATTACATAATTTCTATATAATAGATACAATATGAAAAATAAATATTATTTTTACCAAATTGAAAAAACAATACAAAAATTTTGAAAAATTAAAAATAGTTTTATTACTAGCAAAAATTTAAATAAAAAAAAATTTTATTGTTTAGTAATGTTACCATATCCTTCAGGATCATTACATATAGGACATATAAGAAACTATACTATTGGAGATATTATAGCTAGATATCAAAGATTAAATAATAAAAATGTTTTACATCCTATAGGATGAGATGCATTTGGTTTACCAGCAGAAAATGCAGCTATATTACATAATATAACACCACAAAAATGAACTAAAAAAAATATCAAATCTATGAAATATCAATTACTAAATTTAGGAATTAGTTATGATTGATCAAAAGAAATTAATACATGTGATAGTAAATATTATAAATGAGATCAATGATTATTTCTACAATTATTTAATAATAAATTAATTTATAAAAAAAAAGATATAGTTAATTGATGTCCTAATGACAAGACAGTATTAGCCAATGAACAAGTAATTCATAATAAATGTTGAAGATGTAATACATCTATTATATATAAATATATATCACAATGATTTATAAAAATAAAAAAATATGCATATATATTATATAAAAACCTAAAATTACTTAAAAAATGACCTACTAATGTAATTAATATGCAAAAAAATTGAATAGGTAAAAGTAAAGGCTATAAAATTATATTTCATATACATGAAACTAAAAAAAATATTAATATTTTTACAAATAAATTATCTAATTTTAATAATATTGTTTGTATCTCTATATCATTAACACATAAATTTATTCAACAAATATATAATCAACAAATATATAAAATACAAAAAAATATTTTATGTCAAAATAATAATATATATACAGGATATAAAATACCATTTAATGTTATACACCCTATTCATAGATACCTTATACCTATATGAATAACAAACTTTACTGAATGTTTATTTAATACTAATGTTATATATATTACTAATAATACTACAAATGTAAAATTTTATAATTTTTTAAAAAATAATAAATTATTAACATCAATTAATAATCATAAAAAATACAAAAAATACAATAGTAATGAAATTAAAAAAAAATTATTATTACGAAAAAAAATACAATGTCATATTAATTATAAACTTAAAGAATGATCTATTTCTAGACAAAGATATTGAGGTACTCCTATACCTATAGCATATGACAATAAACATATTATACCTATTCCATATAAGTGTTTACCTATTATATTAAAAAAATATAAAGAATATATAAAAAATACTAACTACTATATAAGTATCAACAAAAAAAAAATGATCTTAGATCATAATACAATGGATACTTTTATGGAATCATCTTGATATTATACTAGATATATTACACCTAATAATAATAAAAATATATTTAACATCAAAAAAGTAAATTATTGATTACCTATAGATATATATATTGGTGGTATAGAACATGCAACATTACATTTAATTTACATGAGATTTATGCATCAAATTATGTATAAATTAAAATTAGTAAATACTAAAGAACCTATTAAAAGATTAGTTTGTCAAGGATTAATATTAAACTATACCTATTACTATATTAATAATAATAAAAAAATATGAATTAATTATAAATATGTAAAAAATAAAAAATATTTTTATAAAAATAAAAAAAAAATACAATTAATTAACAATGGTATACAAAAAATGTCAAAATCAAAAAATAATGGTGTTAATCCAAATTATATTATTAATCAATATGGAGCAGATACTTTAAGAATATTTATTATATTTATAGCTCCAATTAAACAAAATTTTATATGAAATGAAAATGGTATTATTGGTTGTTACAATTTACTAAAACGTATATGAAATATAGGATATATTTTTTTAACTATTAATAAAAAAAAATTTATTAAATATAATAATGTAAATAAACATTTTATTTATTATCATTTATATAATACTATATATAATATTACGAATGATATTAAAACATATAATACATTTAATACAGCTATATCTACTTTAATGATATTTATTAAAAATATTTATAAAATCACTATTAAATCATTACATGACTACGCAATAATTAAAAAATGTATAAACTGTATTTTAATCCTTTTATTACCATTTGCTCCTCATATATCTACATATTTATGAATTAAAATTAATAAAAATTACAAAATAAATAAAATCAAATGACCTAAAATTAATCATATATATTTAAAAAAACAAAATAATAAATTAATTATTCAAATTAATGGTAAAAAAAAACATATAATAATAACTAAAAATAAAATTACAAAATATAAATTAATAACATTAATTAACAAAAAAAAAATACTGGATAAATACTTATATCAAAAAAAAATTATAAAAATTATTTTTATTCCTCAAAAATTAATTAATTTTATTATAAATTAAATTTATCATTTTTATGAGTTATATATTAAATAATGAAAAATATTCATAATAATAAATACCCATTCATTAATAAAAATAATAAAATATACATAATTACTGGTAATAATATTTTTAAAAAACAAAAATACAAAAATCTTATTAAAGAGAAAATTAAATCTTTATATAAAAACATCAATATTATTTATAATTTTTTTACTAAAAAACATTTATCATCTACATGATATCAAAAACTACAAAATTATAACTTATTTTCAAAACACAAACTAATTATTATAAATATATTACAAATAAATTATATTGTAAATAATAAAAGACTAAACTATTTATTTAATTATATAAATAAATGAAAAATTATATTAATTATTAATTATGAATATAACACGACAAAAAAAGATCTATGATATCTCACACAAATTCCATATAAAGTTACACATATAATATGTAATTATAATAATAACAATTTATTAAAATTAAATAATCATAACAATTATTTATACAACCAAATAAATTTACTTAAATACAAACAATACAATATATTTAATACAGATATATATTATGAAACACTGAAAAAAAAAAAAATAACAAAAATATTAAATTTAATAAATAAGAATAACATACAACAATATGAATTATTAATAATTATGAATATAATTGCTAATCTAATACAATGAAATTGTATTAAAAATATTACTAAAAATTATAATTTAATTCACTATATACTAAAAAATGAAATTAATATTAAACAAAACAAAAAAAATATAACTAATATAACATATATTATACAAAATATTATAATAAAATATATTACTTAAATAATCTTTCTTCCAATAAATTAAAAGTAAACTTATAATTTTTTAAACCTCATAAAAAAATATCTTTATATCCATAAACAGTTACTTTATATTTAGCTCGAGTAATAGCCGTATAAATTAACTCATTATTTAATAATATAGAATAATAATTAGGTAACAATAAAATTATATGATCACATTCTAATCCTTGAGCTTTATGTACTGTCATAAATCATGCGTTATCCCAATTATTAATTAAATAAAAATAAATATATTTAATTTTATTCAAAGATTTAATAAAACCCAATTGTAATAAATGATGTCTTCTAATAAAAATACCTAAATTACCATTATATAATTGTAATTCATTATAATTTTTTGTTAATATAATAGTTTTACCTAAAAAATAATATTGTTTCCATAAAGATGAATATTGTATATACTTAACTAGTTGATTATCTATCAAATATCTATCAATTAAATTATTAAGAAAAATACTACCATAATATGTATCTTTCACAACAGTTAAAAACTGTAAAGAATTAAATAACATAAATATATCAATATAGTTATTAGTAGATATATAAAAATCTATTAAATGAATATACTTAATTATTTTCTTCAAACAAAATTTAAAAAATAAATCATATTTATATACTGATAAATCATAAAAAGTAAAATTTTTTGTATAATTAATATTATATAAAAATCTATCAATATATGTATACCATTTTTTTTTAATACAAATAATCAACTTATTAACTATATAATTATGAGAAAAACGATAATTAATATGTAAAAAAAAAACATTACTTTGATACAAACAAATATTATATATCTTTCATATATATTTTTTATTATTATAAAATGATAAACACTTTATATAATTTTTTATTAAAAATGTACTAGTACATAATGTATGAAATACAGTACCTGTTTCAATAGGAGATAACTGATTGCTATCACCAATTAAAATAATTTTAATATCTCTAGGTAAAGCTTTTATTAAACAATTAAATATATAATAATCAACCATAGAACATTCATCAATAATTAATCAAGAAATATTTAATTTATTAAATTCATTATATTTAATTATATTTTTATTATAATTAAAACCTAATAATTTATGTATAGTAATTACATATTTAGGTAAATACATAATTAATTTACTTTCTTTAATTAAATCTAATTTAGAA
Organism: Candidatus Stammera capleta; assembly: GCA_036689535.1. Lineage (GTDB taxonomy): Bacteria > Pseudomonadota > Gammaproteobacteria > Enterobacterales > Enterobacteriaceae > Stammera > Stammera capleta_AK. The sequence goes on from CP144850.1 coordinate 177,559, forward strand.
TATGCTTTTAATAAACAATTAGTTAAATGTGAAGCAGATCTACCAGTAGGTGTAATAATTCGTATATTATGATGATGATCATAATGAAATAATTTATATATAAGTATTACTAATTCACCTATTAAAGTAGTTTTACCAGTACCTGGACCACCTGAAATTAACATTAATTTATTGGTAATAGATAAATATAATGCTAATTTTTGATATTTATCTAAACAAGATATTAATAAATAATTATTTAAAAATATTTTTTGTTTATTACTTAAAATATTTTGTCTTAATAAATTATTTTTAATAAAAGTAATAATATTATTTTCATATGATCAATATTTTCATAAATAAATACAATTTTTATACAAAATTAATGGAGTATGAATATATCAATAATCTTTACTCAAAATACCTGATCATAATAATATATCAATACAATATACTATTGTTAAATAATAATTAAAAAAAAAAGTTAAAAAACTCAAGATAAAATCATTAAAAATACGAGATACAAATAAATAATCTAAAGGTATACAAATATGACCATTACGTGATCCTATATTTACTAAAAACATAAATAATTTATATATGGGTGTATATAATGTATTACTAAATATTTTAATTAAATAAAAATCTAATACAGAACAATATTTTTTATGTATACAATGATCTATAAATTCATTGATTAATATATTTAAATTCATAATTAACGATTATCCCATAGACCTGTAAAAAATTTACTTAATTTATAAACCATTTTATAATAAGGTTTAATATATAAAACACCTGTTTTACTTTTAAAAAATAAATTTAATTTTAACCCTCTTAAAAAGATATAATAAATACCTCCAAAATATTTTTCATATGTATAATCAATAAATTTATATTTTAAATAGTTATGTACTGCTAATACATATATTTGATACTGAAGATCATATCTATACTTTAACATAACATTAAACATATTATTTATACTATAATCACAATAATCAGTACCTAATCAATTAGATTTGTAATCAATAATATAATATTTATCTTTATATCTAAAAAGAACATCAATAACACCATTAAAATATCCATATAAATTAGATACATCTAATTTCATTTTTATACTACTAGCATATTTAGATAAATAATCATATTTATTAATTAAATCAAAATATTTATTAATACTAAATCGTTTATTAATAGGTATATAAAACTCAAATTCCTTAGATAAAAAATTAATATTTTTATCAAGTAAATTACTATTAATACTATATAAATTAACATTTAAAACATTATAAATAATTTTTTTAATAACTATATGATATTTAATATCAATATTATATTGATCTAAATTAAATTGCTGACAACATAAATTAAATTGAAAAAAATTTATTTCTTCTAGAATTTTATGTAAAAGAATACCTATTGTTTTACCACGAGGTAAATCATATTTATAATCAATAAAATCTAAATAAGAAATATAATTAAGATTATATCTTTTATTAAAATTAGTATCCTCTAATTTAGAATAAAAAGATAATTCTGATTTAAATAATGTAGAATAACTATAAATCTTTCTAATTTTTTTTAAAGAATATATTTTCTTAAAATTATTTTTTATAATAGGTAAAGAATCTAAACATGAAAAATATTTAATATTATGATGATTTTTTTGATAATTATTTAAATTAATAAAAATATTTTTTATATATTTAAAATTTATATTATTATCTAATAATAATTGTTTTAAATCTAATTTAAATAAATTTAAAATATTATTTTTAGTAATTAATCGAATAATTGCTAATGTATAAAAATATTTTTTTTCTAAAATTCCAGACGGAAAATATAAAAAAATATTACATTGATAAACTGCTCGTGTAATAGCTACATATAATAAACACATATTTTCCGATAACATTAAATTATCAATATTTTGCTTATATTTTTTATGTAAATAAATAAAAAATTTATAATATTTAAGATCATATATATAATTTATTTGATTTTTTCTCTTTAAAAAAAACAAATAAGGTAAAAAAACTATATTATACTGTAAACTTTTAGATTTATGTACCGTTACTAACGTAATTGTATTTAAATAATTATTAAAAGATCTAATATAATAACTATTATTAATAGTAATTGTAGAATTAATAATATTCTTTTCTAATCAATAAATAAGTAATTTTTTACTATGTAATGTAGAAGATACTTTTAATAAAATCTCACTAATATGTATTATGTTAATTAAATACTGTTTACCAAAAGATCGGAAATACATTTTATTCACTAAATTAGTATTTTTTACTAAAAATCTAATCATAGTATATATATTATATTTATCTCATAAACTATAATATTCATTAAATTCATTAATTAAATTATTATAATAATAATTATTAGTTAATATGATTTGTATCATAAACAAATCTATATCATAAAAAGTAGTAGAAATAGCATTCCTAATATATAATTTGATATTAGGATATAATATAGCTTTTAATATTAATAATAATTCTTTCGCTTCTAATGTAGAAAATACATTAGTGTTAGAAACATAATTACTCATAACAGGAATATTATATTTCTTAAATACATCATATATTAATGATATTTCTTTATTTTTATGTACAATAATAGCTATATCATTAGGTACTAAAGATCTTTTAGTAAAAATATTATTATTTACTAAAAAAAATTGTTTTTTACTATCTAATAAATCTAAAATACGATGAGCACAATAATGTGCTAAAAGATATTTAATATGTAAATTACTAGTATGTAAAAAAGTATAAAACTTAATAGACTTCTCTATCTTATTTTTTTGATACATATATCAATAAGTATTATTTAAAGGACTTTTTACAGAAATATATGGAATTTCTTTAAATCCAAAAGGATTCGGAAATCTTTTAAATAAATAATTAATACTTTTTACCATATTATATGTTGATCTTCAATTGATATAACATGTAAATCTATTCTGAATTCTTTTAGAAATTAATAAATATTTATCTAAAGTAATACCTCTAAAAAAATAAATAGTTTGTTTAGGATCTCCTATAAGAACTAAAATAGTATTAAAAATACTTTTATTATATATATATATATATTTAAAAATATTAAATTGAATATAATCAGTATCCTGAAATTCATCAATTAAAATAACTGGATATTTCCGCCTAATTAAATTAGTTAAATATAATTTCTTTTTATCTTGTATTAATAATTTATTTAAAATAATTATTAAATCATTAAAAAATAAATAATTATGTTTTTTTTTATGACTAGATAAATATTTTTTTACAAAAGAAATACACAACATAAGAATAAAATTATATAAATCATCTTTTATAATAAATAAATTCTTAATTTCTAAATAAAAATTTAATAAATGACAATTATCTTGTTTTATCTGTAATTGTATATATTTATAACTAAATCTCTTTAAACAAACAGGTATATCAAAACTATCAGTTTTTTGATAACATCATCGTGTAATGATTTGAGATCAATAATTTAAATATTTTTTATTATAAATATGTTTATTAATACTATATAACAATAATTGATTATTAATCATATCCTTCATTAACAATCATTTAGATTTAATAAATCTAATATATTTAATAATATATTTATAACAACATAATATCGATAAATATTTTTGTTTATATACTATATGAAAATCAATAAAATTAAAAAAAGAAATAATACTAAGACTTAATTGATTAGGATCACGTCAATACTTTAAAATAATTTTAATTATACATTTAGGTAATAAAGAAAAATATTGATGTCAAAAATTTATTACAGCTTCTCGAATAACTTCATATTCATTTTCATTAATTTGAGTACCTAAATATAATTTACTAAATATAGGATAAGTAAATAAAATTTTTTTACAAAAACTATGTATAGTAAAAACTGAAATAAAATGTGTTATATTTTCATAATTTTGTAATATATTAACAATATTATGTCTATCTTTAATTAAATTATATAATTCACTAATATCTTCATTAATAGGTTTTTTTAATAAACAAGATTTCTTAAGATCATTAATACTACGTATAATTCTATTCTTTATTTCTAATATAGTATTTTCAGTGAAAGTAACTATTAACAATTTATCAATAGACAAATATTTATATTCATGACTTAAATTAATATTTAATAAAAAACGTAAGTATAACTGAATAATTAAATAAGTTTTACCAGTACCAGCTGAAGCTTCAATTAAATTATTTTTTTTTAATTTTAAAGTAAATGGATTAATCTGACACATAACAATAAATTAAAAAATATATTTATATACAATTTATTTAATCTTTATTTTATTACAATAAAAAATTAATGGTAATAGTCACTTTTCAGCATTTCTAATTACATAACAACTATTAATAGTTTTATTTAAATACATTCGTAATTTATAAATATTTATTTCATTTAATTCACCTAAATTATACATACTACCATACAAAGATGTTTGTATTTTTTTATAAACAAAACGCAAAAAATATTTTTTATATTTTACTTTACTACATAAATCATAAGCAGATAACATTCATATATTACTTGTTCTAGGTAAAAAAAAAAATGGATAAACAATACCTTTAAAATATATTAAAATATATTGATATATAATCATATAAGCTTTATTAATATTAATATATGGGAATAATAATATATGATTATAAGTATATAAATAACTATTATAATGACCACCTAATAAACAATACAATAAATGTTCAAAAAAGAAACATAATACATCTAAAAAATTTAAATTTTTTGGTAATCATTTAATAACCCCTATTTTTTTAGCAGAACCACATAATAAAGTACCAGTAATAGTAAATAATTTACTTACATAAGTAAATCTATATTTTTTAATATATTCATATTGATTTAATAATAATTTTACCAAGATAAAAAAATTAGTTTTTTCTTTATCCCATACTAATTTACCTACATTTTTAAATGGAAAAATATAATGAAAATATCAAGAATAATTTATATTATTTAAAGAAATTTTCTTATTTAAGAATAATAATATTAATCTATATTTCAATATATAAAAATTTTGTTGATTAATATCTCATCATATATTATCAATATAAATTTTTTTATTAATATAAAAATTAATTCGTAAAATATAAAAACAATAATAATTAATAGGATGCATTCAAAATAAACATAAATTTTTTAAATAAATTAATTTAGCAATATTATTTTTTAATATAATATATTTACAATAATATTGTTTTTTTAGATCGATAACATAAATATTTAAACATCATTCATAACAAACACTACTATAATAAATTAACTTAGTACTAAAATTAACAATATCATAAACTACTATACTAGGCATATAATATATATGATTTAAAATAAGTGTTTTTGATTTAATAAAAAGATTAAATTTATTCTTAATATATATAAAATTATCTAATATATAATCAATAATATTTTTAATAATAAAAGACGGTAAACATTGTTTATATGTAATAAAAGAAAAATTAATATAACTAACATATAATTTTTCTTGAGCTGAAATTAAAAATTCTAAAAAAATATATTTATCTCAATCTACTAAATCCTTATCAGTTCATTCAGGTTTATTCAACATTAAATTAATATCATTAACAAAAATATTACGAGGATAAGTACTATTCATACCTATCAAACAAATAACTTTTTTTCTAATACCATGTATAGATTTAAAAGTACAAAAATTAAGTTTATTAATAGATAATAATCTATGTTTTTTATGTGAGTTTAAATATATTAAAACTATATCAATAAACAAATTATTAGTCATTAAAGATGAATATGAACCATAATTATAATAAACAAATAACATATCCAATATTTTAGATGTTACTACATTATATTTATTCAATATTTTAGTAAGGAAAAAATCTAATAATATTTGTTTACTTATATTAATCCAAACAGAAAATATATATTTTTGACTTAATATTTCTTTATAATATAATATTAAATATATTATTTTAATAAATTTTTCAATTAAATCATTATAATACATATTATTAACATAATAATATGGTTTTATATTATTCCAAACAAGTATATCAGTATCCATAATATAACCTAATAATATACATTTTATAATATTTTCTCAAATACCATAATCTCTTTTATCAAAATTATGTTCTTTATTTATAAAATTAATTATTTGTATATCACTGATAATCATTAAAATAATTTTTAATTCATCATAATGAATATGAAATTTATCTAAAATATATTTATTAACTAATATTTCTTTTAATGAAGATACATCTAACCGTACATTAGGTAACTTTAAAAATCTTATAAAACTTTTAAATATATTATATTTAATATTATTCCTTTCTTCTAAAATAGAATAAGACAAATATTTTTTATATATAGAATTATCAAAAATAGCCTTAATATAATTCGTATATAACGGTAAATTATTAACTACAACTATAATATCATTAATATGATATTTTTTCTTAAAAAGTAAATAAATAATGTAATCATATAATACTTCTATTTCTCTTAAATAACCACTACATGAATTAATAGTAATTGAATGATCTTTATAAGAAATATATCTAGTTTTTCTATTATTATTAATATTAATAATTTTATTATCTATTATTTTATTATATAATAAATCATTTTGAATCATTTGTAATAAAGTTTTAGAACAAGTATTAGTAAATAATAAAATATTATTTATATAATAAAAATCTAATAAATATAAATAATTAGCAAGAAATTTACCACAATTAAATAATAATGAATTAATTATTCTAATATTTAAATAATTATCTGGGAACAAAATATTTTTATAATGTAATATTTTTTTATACATAATATTCTTACTCTTACTACATATAAAATCTTGAAAAAAATATCTATCATATCAATATATTTTAGATGGATTAAGAATAAAATAATGAACATTAATATATTTAGATATTAATCATAATACATTTAAATATATAGGAGGTATATATGAAATATGAAAAATATAAATATCTTTAGGTAAATGTATAAAATAATCCTGTATTTTAAAATAATTATTAATAATACTTACAAATAAAATATATTTTTTAGCTTGATGTAACACATAGTTATATTTATTATAAATATAATGAATAATTTCTTTTCATAAAAGACATTGTCATTTAGAATGTATATCTAATTTATTAATATCTTTTATTTCCTCTCAATAAATAATCATATCTACTCTATAAACTAAATATTTATTATATAAATCAGCTAATTTAACAGCCAAAGCAAACAACTTCGATTGATCATTATCATAAAATAAATATTTTTTAATAATATTAAATTCATATAAATTAAGTAATTTAGGTAATAGTGTCATTATTATCCAAATTAAATTAGATTTATTATAATAATCTACATTATGTACATTAGGAATAAATATTTTAAATATTTTATCTATAAATTCAGTAAATAAACAAAACCTATAATTCGCACAAATACCTAAATATTTAGCAATATTTAATTTTAAATAAAAAGAAATATGATAATTAGGTATTATAATTATTTCTTTTAAAGAAATATTTTGATATCTATTGTCAGATAATAACTTAATTAATGTCTCTTTTAATGAATTAAAATTATTAGATTGATATAAATTAAACATAATATTACATAATAATTTAATATATTCTATACATTTACATTTTATAAATATTAACTATAATTAAATATTACTTTATCTAAAATAAAAATTAATAATTACATTATTAAAAATTTTTTAATGTATTTTTATTTAATAAAAATACCATATATAACAATAAATACATTGTTCATTTACTCAAAAATATATTAAAATAAAAATAAAAATAACTTATATCTTATATTATAATATAAGATACATGAACCTACCAATATTTATGTTAATTTCAAATAAGCATACTCATAACTATATTAATAAACAACTAGATTTATACCATATTAATAAACATTCTCCTGGTATGATTTTCTGACATAAAAATGGATTAATTATCTTTAATAATTTAATTAAATTAATAAAAAAAAAATTAATTAAATATCATTATGAAGAAGTTAAAAGTCCTACATTAATTAACAAAAATATGTGAGTCAAAAGTGGCCATTGAAAATATTATAAAAATTCAATGTTTCAAGTAAATAATACAAATAATAATAAAATAAATTGTATTAAACCTATGAATTGTGTAGGACACATAGACATATATAAACAAAAAATTAGATCTTACAAAGATTTACCTATTAGATATGCAGAATTTGGAGAATGTCATAGAAATGAAAGTACCGGTTCAGTTTATGGTTTAATTAGAACTAAAGCATTCACACAAGACGATGCTCATATTTTTTGTACCTCTAAACAAATAGAAAAAGAAATAATAAATTGTATTCATATGATATATGAAATATATCATATTTTTAATTTTAATAAAATACAAGTATCTATTTCAACTAAACCTATAAAAGCCATAGGAGATAATAAAACATGAATACAAGCAGAAAATATATTAATTAATGTACTTAAAAAACAAAACATAACTTATATTTTAAAACAAAAAGAAGGAGCTTTTTATGGACCTAAAATAGAATTTATTCTAGAAGATACTTATCAAAGATTATGACAATGTGGTACTATTCAATTAGATTACTACCTATCTCAAAAACTAAATATATACTATGTTAATAAACAAAATATTAAAAAATATCCCATTATAATACATAGAGCTATTTTAGGATCAATAGAAAGATTTATAGGAATTTTATTAGAAAAAACTAAAGGATATTTACCTTTATGATTAACTCCTATACAAATAGTAATAATTAACATTAGTGATAAACACATAATATATGCTAAATATATTTTTAATATATTTATGAAAAATAAGATACGTATATGAAGTGATTTTCGTAATAAATTAATTACTTTTAAAATTAGAGAATATACTTTAAGAAAAATACCATATATAATTATATGTGGTGATAGAGAACACAAAAATCATAATATCACAATACGTAAAAATAATGGTTCTATTAAAAATAATATTAATATTCAAGAATTTATTAATTATATTAAAAAAAAAATAAAAAAGGAATAAATTATTAAAACTTTCAGAAAAAAAAGAAATTATCAAAAAATTAACCATGAAATTACAGCAAAAAAAATTAAATTACTAAAAAAAAACAAAAAAGGTATCTATATATTAGATACTGTTAAAGCATTAAAAATAGCACAAAAAGTTAATTTAGATTTAGTAGAAATTACTCCTAACTTAGAAATACCTATATGTAAAATAATTAATTTTAAAAAATATATATATCAACAACAAAAAAATATTAAACAAAAAAATAAAAAAATTAAAAAAATTATTTTTAAAGAAATTAAATTAAATCTAAATATTCATTTAAATGATTTTAAATATAAAATACAAAATATAATTCGTTTCTTAAAAAAAGGTTATAAAGTTAAAATTACTCTTAGATTTAAAGGACGAGAAATAATACATAAACAAATAGCAATTAATATATTTAATAATATATATAATCAATTTAAACATCAAGCAAATATAGAATATTTTCCAAAAAAAATTGAAAATAGACAAATGATAATGATAGTTTCATAATTATATGCCTAAAATAAAAACAAAAAAATCAATCATTAAAAGAATAAAAAAATTATCTAACAATAAATTTAAATACAAAAAAAGCAATTTACAACATATACTAACTAAAAAAAATAAAAAAAGGAAAAGACATCTAAAGAAAAAAACTATCATTAATAAAATTAATACTAAAAAAATTAGGAAAAATCTTATCCCTTAATAAAAAATAAGAGGAAATAATTATGGTACGTGTAAAACGAGGAGTAACTAGTCACGCTAGTCATAAAAAAATCTTAAAACTATCAAAAGGATATACTAATGCTAGATCTAGATCTTACAGATCAGCTAATCAAGCTGTTATAAAAGCCTTACAATATGCTTATAGAGATAGAAAAAATAAAAAAAGATATTTTAGAAAAACATGAATACAACAAATTAATGCTGAAACTAGAAAATATAATTTATCATATAATAAATTTATATACAAAATAAAAAAACATAATATCAATATCAATAGAAAATTATTAGTTAATTTAATTCATTACAATAATGATATTTTTAAACAAATTATCAAGAAAATAACAAGCCCTATTAATGAATAATCTTATTACAAATAATAATAGTAATTAATGTATGTAAAATAATATAAAAAATATATTATATGTGAAATTATATAAAATATTTTAGAAAAATATTTTTTGTTATTAAAAAAACACAAGATCTAAAAACCTTATATAAAATACAACGCCTTTACTTAAGTAAAGGTAATATTTTTAATAAAATTCTTCTATATGTAAAAAAAACAAATATAACCAATTTACCTATTATAGGTAAACAAATTACTCATGGTAAAAAAATACTTACACATATTTTTATTAAACAAAAAAAAAAAATACAAAATAAAAAAAATATTATAAATATCCTAAAAAAAAAAATAGATTTATCTATCCCTGGATATAATGATATATATTTAGGATCATGACATCCTATTAATTTAATTATTCAACAAATAAAATTTTTTTTTCAAAAATTAAATTTTAAAATTGTTATTAGTAATGAAATAGAAAATAGTTACTTCAATTTTAAACTATTAAATATACATAAACATCATCCTGCTCATACTACTCAAGATACTTTTTGATTAAACAAATATAAATTATTACGTACACATACCACAAGTACACAAATAAGATACCTTAAAACATATAAACCACCTATAAAAATAATTACATTCGGTAATGTATTTAGAAAAGATTTTGATAAGACACACACACCTATGTTCTATCAACTAGAAGGTTGTTTAATAGATAAAGGTATTAATTTTACTAATGTAAAATACTTAATATTTAATTTAATAAAACATATATTTAATCATAAATTCTCCATTAAATTTATACCTACATATTTCCCTTTTACTTCTCCTTCAGCTGAAGTATATATAAAAACCAAAAAAAAAAAATGATTAGAAATTTTAGGTTGTGGAATAATACATCCTCATATTTTAAAAAGATTTCATATTAATTATAAAAAATATACAGGATTAGCATTTGGTATAGGTATAGAAAGAATAACTATGTTAAAATTTCATATTAAAGATATACGTATTTTATATAAAAATGATATAAAATTTTTAAAGCAATTTTAAAATTAATTAAAATATAATGAAATTCCCAATAAACTGAATTAATGAAAATTTATATACAAAATTAAATATTAAACAAATAAAACACACATGTAATAAATATGGTTTTGAAAGTAAATATATTAATATTAAAAAAAAACTAAAAAAAAAAAATATTATATTTAAAAAAATTAAACAAATAACAACCACTTCAAAAAAAAATATTACACAACTTTATTATCAAAGTAATAATAATATTAATTACGTTAATATACTTAATAAAAATATATCTATTACAGCAAAATATTTTTTATTATATATGAATAATAAATATAACAAAAAAACTATTTTATATAGCAAACAATATTATTATATTAATCAATATATAATTATATTAACGAATCAACATAAAAATATTAAACACATTAAACAATATCTAATAAAAAACTTAATTTTAAATATCAATATTCCTTATAATAGAATAGATTGCCATAATATATACGGTATTGCTAGAGAAATATCTATCTTACATAATATACCTACTAAAAATACAGTTACAACTATTCCTATTAGTGTTAAAAAACATAAATCTAAAATAATTATTCATAATTATAAAAATAAAATATTTTGTCAAAATTATTTATATTATATCTTACCTAATATAATAAATACATATTTTACTCCTATATTTATTAAATACAAACTAAATCAAATAAATATTAAAATTTATAATAATATTTTAGATATTATTAACTATATTTTGATAGAATCAGGACAAATTATTAATATTTTTAATGCAGATAAAATAAAAAACCATATAATACATATATATTTTGAAAAAAAAAAAAATATTAATAATTATCATAAAAATTTAATTTATACCGTTAATAACGAACTAATATATAGTAACTATAATTCCTATAATGAACAATATATCATAAATAATGATACACAAAATATCTTTATAGGAGCACCATTAATTACTAATAATTATTTATTTCGTACACATAATAAAAAATATACAAATATTTTATATTCATATATATCCAATATTAATAAAAAAACTCAATATTTATATTTATATAAAACATATCAAATACTTAAATATATTTTAAATTGTAATTACAAAAAAATTATTATTTTTTATTATTTTCAATTACAAAAAAATAAATATATTAAATTAAACTATCAATATTTAAATAATATATTAGGTATATCTCTACAAAAAAAACAAATAACAAATATTTTATTACAACTAAAATATACTATAATTACTAATAACAATTATCAAATAACCTTAAAACCGCCATTATGAAAAAATAACATATTTACTTCCATTGATATTATTGAAGATATTATTAGAATATATGGATATAATAATATTCCTAATAAACCTATTCATACTAATTTAATTACCTATAATGATAATAATTATCATAAATATATTGATAATATGAAAATATTATGAATTAATTTAGGATATAATGAAGTTATTAACTATCATTTAATAGATTCTAATATAGAATACATTTTTAAATATATAAAATTTAATAATATTAAATTAATTAACCCTCTTACAAAAAATATGAACGTTTTACGTACTACTTTAATACCTGGATTATTATTTAATACCATCAATAACGTAAAACAAAACATACATAAAATAAAATTATTTGAAATTGGATCATGTTATTATCAAAAAAAAACACAATTTATAAAAACAACTCAACTATCTGCTATTATTTATGGACATAAATATAAAAACCATTGATCTTTACTAAAAAAAACTATACTTAATTTTTATGATCTAAAAGGTAATTTAGAATACATTCTTAAAAAACATACTAAAATTTCTCATATAAATATTATTAAGAAAAATTATAATTTTTTAGAACCAGAACATAGTGGTGATATATATATAAAAAATAAAAAAATAGGTATCATAGGTATGATAAATACCAATATACAAAAAAAATATCTATTATTATATCCTATATATATATTAGAAATAAATATAAAATATATTATTTTACCAAACTATAAAATTTATTTACCTACTAATAAGTGGATAAATAAAAAAAGAGATATTACATTAATTATAGATTGTAATATTAATATATATGAAATAATACAATTTTGTTTAGCATTAGATACTATCTATATTAAACATATATATATAAGTAAAATATTTAATTCAATAGAATTAACTAAAAATAAACAAAAAAATATTACTTTAACTTTAATAATTCAACATAAAAAAAAATTATTAGATCATCATATTAATACATTAATAAAATATTATAAAAAAAAAATACGACAACATTTTAATGCTATTATTTATTAATAATAATTATATTTATCTTCATATAAAAATTATTAATTAATTAATGATATAATTTATATACTAACTACATCAATATAATTTAATGTTGCTAACACATAGAATCGAACTATGATTTTATCTTTACCGAAGATATGTTTTAACCATTAAACTATATTAGCTAATAATATAAAAATAATTAAAATACATCAAACATAAATAATACAAAATGAACACTATTCACCAAAAACTTATTAAAACAGATAAACAAGATTATATACCTATATATTATACATTACCTATCCAATATAAAAAACAAAAAAATAATAAAATTATTGTAATAATAGAAGAAATTTTTGGTATTAATGAACATATTAAAAACCTATGTATTCGTCTAAGTCAAAATAATTATATATCTATAGCTCCAGAATTATTTTTTAGATTAAAAAAAATAAATTTTAATCAAGATATTGATATTCTAAGAAAAATAATTAATAAACTATCAGATCATAGTATCTTATCTGATTTAAAAAATGTTATAGATTGAATACAACAAAAATACCATAGTAATAAAATTGGAATTACTGGTTTCTGTTGAGGTGGTCGAATTACTTGATTATATACAGCATATTACGATAATTTTCAAACCGCTGTAGTTTGATATGGTAAATTAATTAATAATATTAATAAACAACAACCAGTACATCCTTTACAGATAGTACAAAAAATAAAAAAACCAGTATTAGGTTTATATGGTACTAAAGACAATAGTATACCACTTGTAACTATTAACCAAATGATAAATTTAATTAATTATTATACTCCTAATAGTAAAATATTAATATTCAAAAACGCTCAACATGGTTTTAATGCAGATTATCGTATCACATATAATAAAGAAATAGCAAAGATTGCATGACAAAAAATGTTACAATGATTTGATAAATATATTTAATAATATTATATTAAATTTTATTAATATAAAACTAATTAATTCTATATTAAAACTTATGTCATATATTAAACAATATATTAAATTCTACAATCCTTACGGTGAAATAAACCAAAAATATATATATAAAGTCTACGCTTGATTATCTGGTGGATTATTTATTTCATTTTTATCATCATGAATGGTTGCAAGATATCATTATCTATGAACAAATATACTACTATATAATAGTTTTATTTATTTAATCATATCACTACATATATTAACTGCATTAATTTTAACAAATTATATACACAAACTTACTAAAAATAATGCAATTATATGTTTCATATTATACTCTTTTACTACTGGTATTAATCTATCTACTACTGTTTATTTATATACATATCATTCAATATTTTCTATATTTTTAATCACTAGTATTATGTATGCATTTATGAGTATCTGAGGATATACTATTCAATATCCTCTTAATACTTATAAACATTATATGTTGATGTTTTTTATTGGTACCTGTACAGCTACTTTAATTAATTATTGACTAAATAATATATGAATATTATGATGTGTTTCTTACATACATGTCATTATTTTTCTAGGATTAACAATATATGATATACAAAAATTAAAAAAAATAAATAAATATATGATTTTATATAAAGATGACAAAAATTATATACTTAAACACTCTATCATAAATGCATTAGAATTATATTTAAATTATATTAATTTATATATATCTATGGTCCAATTATTGGGTTATAGAAAAAGAAATAAATGTTCTTACAGAGAAACACATATGTTTTAAATACGACATATAAAGAAGGTCACCCCTTCTTTATAAAAAAAATATTAGAACATTAATTTATATTAACACTTCTTTTATGTATTATAGAATCAATAATTAATTTCTTAGCTACATCAACACCATATCAACCATCAATTTTAGATCATTTTACTTTACTTAAACATTTATATTGTTTAAAAAAATTAGAAATTTTATCTAAAAAATACGAAGAAATATCATGAATATTATTTATAGAATCATATTCTGTACTTATTGATGTATGAGGTACTGCTAAAATTTTATGATCTACTCCCTGTTCATCTACCATTTTCAATACACCTATTGGTCTACTCTGTATAACAACTCCCTGTATTAAAGGTAAAGAAGTAACAACTAAAACATCTAAAGGATCTCCATCTAATGATAATGTATTATTAATATACCCATAATTACAAGGATATGCTAAACTAACATTAAGAAATCTGTCTACAAAAAACACATTATATTTATGATGAAACTCATATTTTACTAATAAAGTATTACTAGGTATTTCTATAACAACAAAAATATCATTAGGAATATTATTACCAGCTGGAACTTGATTATAACTCATAACAAATCTACACCTTTATAATAAATAATTTATAAATAATTTATATAATATATATATAATATATATATAATATATATAATATATAATGAATTATTACTCAGTATATAACACTATGTGTAATATTAATAAAATTAATCAAATATACAAAAAAAAAATACAAAAAATATTTAATATCTTTTATTCCTACCTTAAATGTAATATACAAATTACTATTGTATATAAAAAAGGTTATCAAATTAAAATTAAATCAAAAAATCTAGAAAATATAGAATTTATTAATAAAACAATTATACAAATACAAGTATTCAAAAATAATTATACTACTACTATTTATTGTAATAATATGCAAAATAATACAATTAACAATTGTATTAATTATATTAAAAATAGTATTTTTTATACCAGTCCAGATAAAGATTATATATTAACAAAATCATCTCTATATAATCAAAAATACGAATTAGATCTAGGTATATATTTCTCCACTAATTTAACAGTAAATACAATTTTAAATACAATATATAATATTGAATATAATACGTTATATACTAATATTAATCTAATTAGTAACGATTATACATCATTTAGTAATATTACTAATAATATATATATATATAATAATTATCAGTATTGTAAATACTATAATATTAGTAATTATATACTAGTTAATAGTGTTATAGCAAAACAAAATCAAATATGAGTTAATAACTATGATTATATATATAGTCATAATATTAATGATATGTTCTATCGAGCATATACTTTAGGTAAAACAAACGCCATCAATACTTTAAAAAAACTAAATCCTAAAAATATACATACACAAAAAAATAATATTATATTAAAAAATACCATTTCTATACAATTATTTGAATATTTCATTCAAGCTATAAACGGATATAATATTTATTATAAAAAATCTTTTTTAATAAATAAATTATATAAAAAAGTTTTACCTCAATGAATAAATATTATAAATGATCCTTATATATATAAAGGAATTGGTAGCAAACCATTTGATAATGAAGGAAACAATACTTATAAATATAATATAGTTACTAATGGCATATTAAATACTTGGATTACTGACACATATACATCATTAAAATTAAATATACCTAATACAAATAATAACGGAGGTATAGATAACTTATGTTTCCATTATACAAAACCATATATTACATATGAAATGTTAATACAAAAAATAAAAAATGGTTTTATTATAGATCAATTATTAGGAGAAGGAGTTAATTTAATAACAGGTAATTTATCAAAAGGAGCTTCAGGTTTCTATGTAGAAAATGGAGTAATCAAATATCCAGTTAATGAAATTACAATATCAGGTAATCTCAAAGACATGTTTAATAACATCATTGATATTAGTAATGATACTAATATTAACTCAGCTATACAAATAGGATCATTATTAATATCTAATGTACAAATTACTGGTAAAAAATAATTTCTTATTATTAATAATATAAATATATATATTACTATATATAATATAGTAGTATTATATTCATAATATATATTTTAATTATATAAAATATTTTAATATATTTAAACAATTAAAATTATTAAAAATTTTATATAAACATCGAATAAAACTCTCTTGAGCACTATTAAGTCAAACACGAGGATCATAAAATTTTTTATTAGGTTTATATTCACCCTGAGGATTACCTAATTGCCCTTGCAAATAATTTTTATTCTTTTTATAAAAACCTAAAATACCATTCCAAAATGCTCATTGAGTATCAGTATCTACATTAATTTTTACTATACCATACGAAATAGATTGTTTAATAATTTTAGCAGAAGTACCTGAACCACCATGAAATACAAAACTTACAGGATTATCAATAGTTACCAAAATTTCTTGTCGTACTAATTTTTGAGAATTATACAAAATTTTAGGAGATAAAATAACATTACCTGGTTGATATACTCCATGAGTATTCCCAAAAGAAGCAGCTATAGTAAAATATTTACTAATTCTTAATAACTTTTTATAAGCATATAATACATCTACAGCTTGTGTATATAATTTATCTTTTTTCAATTTACTATTATCTAAACCATCTTCTTCCCCACCAGTACTACCTAACTCTATCTCAAGATTTATATTATATTTAGATAATTTACTTAAATAATTACTACAAATATCTATATTTTCTTTAAGACTATAATTAGATAAATCAATCATATGTGAAGTAAATAAAGCATGTCCATAAGATGTATAAAAATCTTTATTAGCTTCTAATAATCCATCAATTCAAGGTAAAAATTCTTTCATACAATGATCAGTATGTAAAATTACAGGAATTTCATAATATTTAGAAATTTCATGTATATATTTAGCTGCTAATATAGCTCCATATATAGAAGATTGTATATCATTAGTAATTATTTTTAAATAATTACCAGAAAAAAACCTAGCACCTGTTAATGAAAACTGTATAATAACAATAGTATTGTATTTTTTAGCTGCTTCAAAAACACTATTAATAGTATTAGTATCTATACAATTAATAGCAGCTAATGCAAATTGTTTCACTTTAGCTACTTTAAAAAGTTTATATAACTCTACACTATTTAATACACCAAATTTTTTCATATATTTTTATGTTCCTATACTTAAAATATTTATATTTAATACTTATTTATTCTCTAAAATAGAAAGAGCAGGTAATTCATTACCTCCAATATATTCTAAAAAAGCACCACCTCCAGTTGAAATATAAGAAATTTTATCTTTAGAAGATAATAAATCTAATGCTGCTATAGTATCCCCACCACCAACGACAGAAAATGCATGACTATTTACAATAGCATCAGCAATAATTTTAGTACCTATACGAAAATTAGGAAACTCATAAACACCTACTGGACCATTTCATAATATTGTTTTAGCTTTTAATAATAAATTAGCTATCGTAATTACTGTTTGATCACCAAAATCCATAATTTCTTCATTTTCTAAAATTTGATCTACATTTTTAACTATAGAAACTGTATCCGATGTATGATCTAAACCTACTCTACAATCAATTGGTATAAAAATATTATAATTATTACGTAATTCTTTAGCTTGTACTAAAAAAGAAGATTCATACAAAGATTTACCTACTGCATGATCTATAGCAATAAATGTATTAGAAATACCCCCACCTACTATTAAAGTATCTGAAAGTTTAGCTAAATTTTTTAAAATATTAAATTTAGTAGATACCTTAGATCCTCCGACAATAGACACCATAGGTCTCATAGGATTAATCATAACTTGATTTAAAGAAGTAATTTCTACTTCTAACAAATTACCCATACATATTTCCTTTACATATTTTACTATACCATATGTAGAAGCATGTTTACGATGAGCAGTAGCAAAAGCATCCATAACAAACACATCACAAAATGAAGCATATATCTTTGCTAATGTTTTATCATTACTTATTTCACCTTTATTAAATCGAACATTTTCTAACATGACTAATTGAGCATCTTTATGATGTAAAAAGATATCTTTATTATGAATATAATTACTAATTAAAGGTATTGATATACCTAAAAAAATTTCTAATTGTTTCACTATAGGTAATACTGAATAACTAACATCATAAATACCTTCTATAGGTCTCCCTAAATGTGTAGCTACAATAATTTTAGTATTTTTTACACGCATAATTTCTTTAATAGTAGATAAAGAAGATATAATTCTTTGCATAGAAATAATTTTATTCTTTTTTAAAGGAACATTCATATCTACTCTAATAAATATTCTTTTATTACATAAATCCAAATCTCTAATTTTTTTTATAGACATATATATATTTATATATAAAACATTAATATAATAATTATTATTATTAATACAATTCAAATAAAGTAAATATATACTAATATATATTTACATATAATTATTTACTTCTATATAATACATACTAAAAATAATATAAAATTTACTAAAAAAAATAAATTTATATTGAAATTTAATAATAATTATTAATTTATCAATATAAAATATTAATTACAACATTAAATAAAATTTATTTTATCATAAATCAACCAACAATAAATATAAATAATTATTTACAATTTATTATAAAAAAAATTAATTATGAACAATTAAATTTATATATAAATTTAAAAATTTAATTCTTTACATAATTGTGTTATTCATATTTTTATTCTTTTAGGACTTAATAATGATTGATTATCTTCATCTAATATTAAACCTACAAATGTTTTTTTATTCAATAAACTTTTAGAATAATGAAATTTATAATTTATATTAGATCAATAACCTATTATATTCGCTTTCCTAATAAATGCTATTTTATATAAAATATATAAAGCATTACAAAAATAATTACTGTAATTAACTTGATTACCACAACCAAAAAAAGCAACATATTTACCTACAAAAGATAATTTTTTATATCAACGTAAAAAAAATTTTCAATTATATTGTAATTCCCCATAATATCAAGTAGAAGTACCTATTATTCATATATCATATAATTCCCAATCATTAATACTACATGTACTAACATCATAAACATGACTAATAAAATATCTTTTTATTTCATGTTGAATTAAATCTGCAATTTTTCTTGTATTACCAGTACTACTGCCATAAAAAATACCTACTTTATACATAAAGTATGTCCTATATATTAATGTAAAAATAATTTTTTTATCTCATATACTAAATATTTATCTCCTATAAAATTTATATCTTTTAAAACAAATACTTTTAATAAATAAAAATTTATATATAAAATATAGAAAAATCATAAGCTATTTTAGTATTAGGAAAAATTTTAATACACTCTTTTAAAAAAACATTAATTTGATAATATGTATATCTAGTACTAAAATGTGTTAGAATTAATTTACGTACATTAGCTTTTTTAGCTAACAAAGCTGCCTGTTTATTAGTAGAATGTCCCCTTTCATTAGCAGTACACGCTAATATATGATGTAATGTCGCTTCATGTATTAATACATCTACTTTATTAATAAAAATTTGTAAATTTAAAAAAGGACTAGTATCTCCTAAAATAACAAAACTTTTACCTTTAATATAAGGAGTAAGATAATCTATATATTTTAATAATATATCATTACATACAATGTTATATCCTTGTTTAATAATTTTATAAATAGGTCCAGGATGAAAACCTTTATTAATTAATTTATTAACTTTAATATGTCCCTGTTTATCATATTCTTCTATTTTATAACCATAACATTCTATTGTATGTTTTAATAAAAAAGCAGTAACTTTTATTTTATTACTATTAAATATTTCACCTTCTTGTATTTCATAAATATATAAAGGGAAATTAATATATGAATTACTAAATTGTAAATTTTTTTGTACATAAGATTTTATACCTTTACCACCATAAATTTCTAATTTACTACTAGATGTATTAATAGATCTACTAGTTAATAACCCAGGTAACCCAAAAATATGATCACCATGCATATGAGTAATAAAAATTTTTTTAATTTTATTTAATTTAATTGATGTATGTAATAATTGATGTTGTGTTGCTTCCCCACAATCAAATAACCAAACATTCCAATTTAATTCATTAAATACTAAAGCTATACTTGTAACATTTCTATTAATACTTGGTGTACCTGCACTTGTACCTAAAAATTGTATAAACATTTTTTTAAAAAAAGTAAATCTATCATTTATAAAAAAAATATTAAAACATAATGAATTTCACTTATATATAAGTATATATTATAATATATATTATTATTATATTAATGAATACAATATTCATTGTATTTGATTATAAATTAAACATTTTTTATTAAATATATATTTATTACAAATAAATTATCCAACAACAATTTATTATAATAATATTTTTAATATTATATAAAAAATAATAGAAAATAAACAACTATTTTTATAAAAAACAATTTTATTCTTTAATAAGAAAAAGAAAAAATTTATTATATATATTTAAAATATTTATATATTGATTATTATAATCAACAACTACAAATACAATCATACATATAAGAATATGTTTAATGTAAAATTATATGTAAATTACAAATAAATATTTAATTAATATATATATTTTTTTTTTATTAATATTTAATTTTATAAAATCATATGTATATAAATAAAAGTTTTTTAGATAAAATTATTACTAATCATCTTAAAAAAAATAATAAATTAAAAATTATTACTAGATTTCCTCCTGAACCAAATGGTTATTTACATATTGGACATATAAAAGCTATTTTTATTAACTACTATATAGCTCATAAATATAATGGCAAATGTATCCTTAGATTTGATGATACTAATCCTAATACAGAAAAAAAAAAATATGTACAATCTATATTAAAAAATTTAAAATGATTAGGATTTAATTTTAATAAAATAACATATACTTCAAATTATTTCAAGCAATATTATAAATATGCTATTCAATTAATATATGCTAATTTAGCTTATATAGAAGAATTAAACCAAAAAGAAATTAAAATATATAAAGGAACATATACCACATCTGGTATAAATAGTCCTTATAGAAATAGAACAATAAAAGAAAATCTTAAACTTTTTAAACAAATGAGAAAAGGATTTTATAAAGAAGGTACAATGTGTTTAAGAGCAAAAATTAATATGTCTTCTCCAAATATTTTATTAAGAGATCCTATTTTATATAGAATAAAATATAAAAAACATTATAAAACATCCCATCAATGATGTATATATCCTATGTATGATTATGCTCATTGTATAGCAGATTATTTAGAACATATTAGTCATTCTTTCTGTACATCTGAATTTATTAATAATAAAGATTTATATATATGAATATTAAATCACATTAAAACTACATATTGAAAACCTCAACAATATGAATTTACTAAATTAAATTTAACTTATACATTAACATCTAAACGTCAAATTACACAATTAATAAAAAAAAAAATTATTAATAAATGAGACGATCCTAGACTAATGACTATATCTGGGATGAAAAATAGAGGATATACAAAGAATAGTATTTTAAAATTTTGTTCAATTTTAGGTATTAGTAAACAAGATAATATTATAAATTTATCAATATTAGAGAATATTTTAAAAAAAGAATTAAATCAAACTACTCCTAGAAGTATGGCTGTACTAAAACCTATTAAAATCATTTTAGTTAATTTAAAAAAAACATTCATATCAAAAATTAAAATACCTGTTAATCCTAGTGATAAAAATAGTCATAAACACTATATATATTTAACACCTATTATTTATATAGAAAAAAATGACATAACTAAAATTCTTTCTACGAAAGTACAAAATAATATAAATAAATCAATCAAATTAAAATATACTGGTTTTATTAAAATACTTTTTGTTAAAAAATATAAAAAAAATAATAATATTAAATATATTAAATGTTTTTTCTATATGAAAAAAAAATATAATAAAAAAAATATCCATATTATTCATTGAATATCAGAAAAATATGCATTAAAAACTAAATTTTATTTATTTCATTATTTATTTAATTCAAGAATAACCAATGTAGCTAATATTCCTAATATATCACAAATAATAAACCAAAAATCTATCTTAAAATATATAGGATATACTAATATATTACATCAACATTATAACATTTTACAATTTGAAAGAATAGGATACTTTAAAATTAATAATAATACACTATATAATAAACCATATCAAATATATAACAGAATATTATCTTTATAATATAGTTATATTATTTATTAAAAAATAAACAATAATATTTATTAACTAATTATATATGACATATTTTATACAAACACTTAATTTATATTTAAATAAAATATTTTTTATTAATACAAAAAATAATTTTACTTTTATCAAAAAAATAATTTACAAAACATTTAATACCCATACACTTATAAAATTAATAAAATATATAAGTCATACCTTAATATGTGATATTACTAATATATATCATCATAAATCAAAAAAAAAATTATCTCAGAAATATATATTAATACATATTACTCCTAAAAATAATGTTAACTATCAATATATTAAAAATAAACCTTTCTTAAATAATAATATTATACTTAATATTAATTATGAATATAATATTAAAAAACAAATTTTTATTTTAAATATACATATATCTTTATCTATATATTTTATATGTTGTATATATCAATATATTAATAAATTAATACATGTATTTAAACCAAATATACTTAAGTCTTATTATCATATAATAAGTTATCCATATAATATATTACAAAAAATATTTCTTTTATCAAAAATAATATTTTTAAGTAATCATATTCATAAAACAATTAAAAAACAATATGATATTTATAAAACTAATTTATACCAAGAAAAATTCTTTTATACAAAAATAATTAAAAAAATACATATTAATAAAATTTTTAATTGAGAATACCAATATTATAAATTTAATAAATTAAATTTAATATGATTAAATTCATATTTAAATAAATATATAAATCAATATTATGTATAATATATTTTATACTATAATGTTAATATTTTACTACCAGTATCTGTTACTAACACAGTATGTTCATATTGTGCTGATAAACTACCATCTAATGTTTTAACAGTTCATCCATCATTCATTGTATATGTTTTATCAGATCCTACATTAATCATAGGTTCTATAGTAAATACCATACCCTTTTTAAAACATAATTTATTATTATTAACATAATAATGTAATATTTGTGGATCTTCATGAAAATTTCTACCAATACCATGACCACAATAATCTTTTACTATCGAATAACCATATGGTTTTATATAATTCTGTATAATTTTACCAATAAGATTAACTTTTCTATTTGGCTTTATACATTTCACAGCTAACATTATACTTTTTTTTACTACTCTACATAAATTTAATGCTACTAAATTAGGTACACCTACAAAATACATTCTAGACATATCAGAATAGAAATCATCTTTTAAAATACCTACATCAATATTAATAATATCCCCATATTGTAATATATCTTGTTTATTAGGTATACCATGACATACTACATTATTAATAGATGTACATATAGATTTAGTAAAACCCATATATCCTAATGTAGCTGGATATGCATTATGTTTTTGTACTATACGTTTATAACATAAAATATCTAAATCATATGTACTTACTCCTACTTTAACATATTTACTAATATAAGATAAAACATCAACCGCTATTTTACTCGCTATAATAAGTTTTTTAATATCTTGACTATTTTTTATCAAAATAGACATATAGTTATATCCATAATATAAAATAAATAATTAATCATTAATAACTAATATCAATATATAATATATATTATATACTAAATAAATTTTAACTGCATTAAAAAATATTTAACATAACATAAACAAAAATTACAATCCAACAAATATACATATATGTTTAAATTTAAAATTAAAGAAATGATTAAAGCAGGTGTTCATTATGGACATTTAACTAAATATTGAAATCCTAAAATGAAACCCTATATATATGATATATATCATAATATACATATTATTAATTTAGAAAAAACAGCTTCTTTATTTAAAAAAGCTTTAATAAATATTTCAAGAATTACTCAACATAATAAAAAAATTTTAATGATAGGTACTAAAAAAAATGCAAGTAAAATTATTAAAAAAACAGCTATATTTTGTAATCAATTTTTTATTAATCATAGATGATTAGGTGGTATTTTAACTAATTGAAAAACAGTAAAAAAATCTATTCAATATTTGAATTTTTTAGAAGAACAAAAAAACAAAGGTATTTTTAATCATTTAATTAAAAAAGAATTATTATTAAAAGAAAAAAAACTAAAAAAACTTAAAAAAACACTAGGTGGTATTCAAAATATGAACAATTTACCAGATGCTATATTTGTAATAGATGCTTTACATGAAAGTATAGCAATTAAAGAAGCATGATCTTTAGGTATTAAAATTTTTGCAATAACTGACACTAATAGTAATCCTGATACTATAGATTATATTATACCAGGTAATGATGATTCTAAAAAATCTATTTTATGATATTTAAAACAAGTATCATTAGCAATTCACACAAAATTATAATATTTATGAATAATATAAATTATAAATTTTTAAAAAAACTAAGAAAAAAAACTAATATAAGTATATATCAATGTAAAAAAGCCTTAAAAAAATATAATAACAATTATCAACAAGCATTAAATAGTTTAATTAATTTAAAAATTATTAATAATAAAATACCTCAACAAGGTTTAATTAAAATAAAACAAAAAAATAATCAATTAGCATTAATACAAATTCATTGTGAAACAGATTTTGTACTAAAAAATCAATTTTTTCTAAAAATTACTAAACAAATACTAAAATTTATATTTAAAGAAAAAAATTCTAATTTAAATTATATTCGAATGAAATTTAAAAAAAAAATTGATTGATTAATTAATATCGTTAATGAAAATATCATAATAATACATGTATTATATATACAACATCCATATTTTGAATATTATTTACATAATAATTATAAAATAGCTACTATTGTAATATGTAATAATACTAACAATAATTATCAAAATAAAAATAAAATAAAAAAAATAGCTATGCATTTAGCTGCTATTCCTTATAAATATATATATAAAAAACACATTCCTACTAAATATTTAAATGAATTTAAAACAAATATTATTAAAAAATATAAAAAAAAATATCAACAAAATATTTCTTTAAGTAAATATAAAAAATATTTAAATAATATGTACAAAAAAAATATATTTGTTGAACAATTATTTATTTTTAATCCTAAAATTACAGTTAAAAACTATTTAAATAAATATCATCTACAAATTCAATATTTATATAAATACAATATTAATTAATAATATATATTATTATTTATAATATAATTCAAATAAATAATAAATGAAGAATAAAAATATACATCCGCTTATTTTTTAAAAAAAAGAATAAAATAAATTTTAATATTTAATGATATAATTAATTTTATAATAAGGAGGTATGGCTGAGTGGTTTAAAGCAACGGTCTTGAAAACCGCCGACGATTTCGTCCGAGAGTTCGAATCCCTCTACCTCCGTCTATTTAATTAAAACTCAATAAAATATGAACAATTTACATTTAGAAAAAATAATTAATAAATACTTAAATAAACAATGTTATAAAGATATTGCCTATAATGGATTACAAATTACAGGACAAAAAAAAATTTATAATATATGAATGGGAGTAACTGCTAACTTAAATCTGATTAAACAAGCAATATATAATAAAATTGATACTATCATTGTACATCATGGATTAATTTGGAATAATACACCTAAAAATATTTTTGGTATACAAAAAAAAAAAATTAAAAAAATTTTATTAAACAATATAAATTTATATGCTTGACATATCCCATTAGATATACATCCTATCATAGGTAATAATATATTATTAGCAAAAATACTGAAAATAAATGTAATACATTATCCTAATTATAAATATCCACTATTAATAGGTAAAATAAAAAAAAATATTAAATTAACAAATTTTCTTAATAAAATAAAAAAAATATTTCCATGAAATATTAAAGTTTATACAAATAATATATATAAATATCATAATATAGCTATATGTAGTGGATCAGGTTTTTTATCTGAGAAATACATGATACAGAAACATTCTATTAATACTTATTTAACAGGAGAAATTAACGAATATATATTATCTATATTAATAGAATATAAAATTAACATTATCCTTTTAGGACATCATTACTCTGAAATTTATGGAATTAAATTTTTAGGAAAATGAATTACAAAATATTTAAATATTAATACTAAATTTCAAAATATACCTATATAATAGGTACTTAAATTTATTATTTATATTCAAAAAAAATATTTTTATATATCTTATTTATTAATAAATAAGATAAAAATTTATAAATATAAATATATTTTTTTTACTTTACCTATATACTAAATTTTAAATTATTTTTGTATCATTAAATTAGTTATGTATTAAATACATAAAAAATTAATGTGATAACAATAATCATTAACACTAAATAATTAATTAAACAATATATCAATCAATAAATATATATACATTCTATTATATAGAATAATAGATATTATGTTATAAATATATAAATTTATATATATAAAATAAATATTATATGTATGATACATGAATATATTAAAACAAAAATGTTTCTTTTAACAAAAAGATTAAATAAATATTCACTAGATTATAATAACTTAAAAAAATTAAAAATTACTCATTATAAATATGATTTATTATTAAATAAATTAAAATTATTAGAAAAAAAATATCCAGAATACCAATTATCTAATTCACCCAACAAACAAATATATTATAAATATAATAAAAAAACACTATTAATTAAACATAATATACCTATGTTATCTATTAATAGCATTTATTCATATAAACAATTAAAAAAATTTTTTGAAAATATTAAAAAAAAATTTCTGAATATTAATTATATATATTGTTGTGAACTAAAAATTGATGGTATAGCAATTAGTATAATATATAAAAATAAAAAAATATTTCAATCTATGACTAGAGGTAATGGTAAATATGGAGAAGATATACTCTCACATATTAAATTTATACCATGTATACCCCATACATTAAAAACAAATATCAATAATACTTATATAGAAATAAGAGGAGAATTATTTATTAATAAAAAAAAATTTCATATTTTAAATAAATATAATTATAGTAGGGGAAAAAAAATATTTTCTAATACTCGTAATATGGTATCTGGAACTATTAAAAAAAAAAAAATTAATAAATTAATAAATAATCAATTATCTTTTATTGCATACGATCTAATAATAGATCAAAAAAATAGACTAAGTATAGAAACTAATCATTATCTATTATTAAAACAAATAAAAAATTTAAATTTTAAAACAGATAATAATACAATTATATGTAAAACATATAATGAAATTAAACAATTTTATAAATTCATAAAAAAACAAAGACCTTTTTTACCATATAATATAGATGGTTTAGTTATCAAAATAAATGACAGAATTACACAAGAAAATATTAAATATAATAACAAATATATTAAATGAGCTATTGCATGAAAATTTAAATCTTATAGTGCATGAACTAAATTAGTTAATATTAAATATCAGATTAGTAAACAAGGAATAATTAATCCTATAGCTATAGTAAATACAGTTCATATTAATGGCGTAAATATTAATAAAATTAATTTACATAACTTAAATTATTTAAAAAAACTATCATTATCTATAAATGATAAAATATTAGTTAAACGTTCAGGTGATGTTATTCCTGTTATTACTAAAATTATTAAAATAAATAATCATAATTACATTAATATACCTAATATATGCCCATCATGTCAAAACAAATTAGATTTTACTTACTCTTCTCCAAGATGTACTAATATATCAATATGTCCAGAACAAAAAATACATTATATACATCATTTTATTTCTAAAAATGGTCTTAACATTCAAGGAATAGGTCTAAAAATTACTAAAAAATTAATTAAATACAAAATTATTAAAAATATTATTGATTTATTACAATTAACTAAACAAAAATTATTACTGGTACCTCATTTTAAAGAAAAATTATCTAATAAAATTATAACATCTATACAGTATGCAATTCAACATACACAACTATATAATATAATATATGCTTTATCTATACCCTCTATAGGGATTAATACTTCATATATAATTGCTAAAAAATACATTAAAATGAAATATTTTATTAATGATAGAAAAAATAATTTTGATCAAATAAAAAAAATTGGACCTACTAAAATTAGTATCATAAAAAAATTTTTATACAATAAAAATAATTTTTTATTACTTAAAAAACTATTTTTTATACTAAATATTTAGTTTTTTATTCACATTAATTGTTTAGATAAAAAAATAATTTTTCTTAAAGAACAAAACAATCTATATTTTACATTAATAATCTTAAGTAATAATATTATTATATATAAATTAATAGTAATTAACTTACCTGTTAAAAAAAAACGCAAAGTTAAAAAAATATCTTTTTTTAAAACTCAAAAAAATTTTTTAAATAATAATGAAAAAATTCTTTTTATATTCAACAAAGTTCATAAGAATTTTTTATTTAATAATTTTAAAAAATAAGATAACATAGAATATGTATCTCAAGAATATAAATTCAATAAAATATATTTATCTATATGAAAATAATTATTATCAAATAATAAACAACATAAACTTAATTCCTGTAAAGTAGATACTTTACATCTAAAATAACTAATAATTTCATCAATATTAGTAATTATTTGATAATCAATATTATTTTGCAAAAAAAAAGGTTTTAAATAAAATCATAATAATTTATTACTAATACTAGATATATGATATTTATTAATCCAATATAATTTACTTATATTAAGTAAACAATTAGATTTATTTAAATTACTAATATTAAACAAAGATATCATTTCATTTAATGAAAATAATTCCTTATTTTTAAAAGATCATCCTAATCTTAACAAATAATTTAATAGAGCAATAGGTAATATACCTATATCCATATAATATTTAACATTAGAAATTTTATTACGTTTAGATAATTTCTGTCTATTATTATCTAAAATTATAGGTAAATGTATATATTCAGGAACTAACATTTTTAATGCATGTAAAATATATATTTGTTTTGGCGTATTATTAATATGATCCCCACCTCTAATAACATGAGTAATATTCATTAAAAAATCATCTACTGCTACGCAAAAATTATAAGTAGGAATCCCATTTGATCTCTGAATAATAAAATCATCCATAATAATATATGAAATATGTATAGTAGAATATAATAAATCATTAAAATATATATTTTTACTAGGCAATTTAAATCTAATAACATAAGGATCTTTTCGTTTACTAAAAATTTTATTCCTACAATAACCATCGTATGACAACTGTTTTTTTAAAGATTTATTTAATATCTTTAATTTAGTTAATCTATCATAAGTACAATAACATTTATATGCTCATCCTGTATTTAAAAGTAATTGTAAATAATATTTATATATATCAAACCTTTTTGATTGATAATAAACATGTTCGTCTCAATATAATCCTAATCATTCTAATATAAAAAAAATATGATCTATATATTTTTGTTTACATCTAATCAAATCAGTATTTTCTATACGTAAAATAAACTTACCATTATTTTTTTTAGCAAATAATCAATTAAACAAAGCTGTACGTATATTACCTATATGTAAATATCCTGTAGGACTAGGAGCAAATCTAGTTCGTATATGCAACATATTTATTTATTAAAATAAAAATTATTAATATTTTATTAATATATAATTAATATATCACATATTATAATATATATATATATATATATAATATATATATATTACATTTAATATAAATTTTTATATATGAACATATGCAAACATTAATTCGTAATTTTTCTATTATAGCTCATATTGACCATGGTAAATCTACATTATCTGATCGTATTATAGAAATATGTAATAACATAAAACTTAAAAAACACGAAAAAAGAATATTAGATAATTTAGAAACAGAAAAAAAAAGAGGTATAACTATAAAATCACAAAGTATACAGTTACAGTATAAGTTTCAAAATATAATATATTATTTTAATTTAATTGATACACCTGGACATATAGATTTTTCTTATGAAGTCTCTAGAGCATTATATGCAAGTGAAGGAGTATTATTATTAATAGATGCTACCCAAGGTATAGAATCTCAAACATTATCTCATTATAATATAGCAAAAAAATTAAATTTACAAATTATACCTATTATAAATAAAATTGATTTATTACAAAATAATATCAACATTTTATATAAACAAATTAACGATTTATTAAATATAAAAAAAAAAGATATCCTTATTTGTTCTGCAAAAACAGGATATGGTATAAAAAAAATTATTCGTACTATCATTACTAAAATATCACCACCGAAAGGAATACAATCAAAACCATTACAAGCTTTAATTATAGATAAATACTATAATGAATATATAGGAGTATATTTATTAGTTAAAGTGTATAATGGTATAATTAAATCTGATTTATCTATCAAATTAATTAAAGATAAAAAAAATTACAAAATTAATAAAATATTTATTAATAAACCTCAAATAACACCAAAACATCAATTATCTTGTGGAGAAGTAGGATGAATAGTATGTAACACAAAGAATCTCCTAAATTTACCTATAGGTAGTACTATTACCACCACATATAATTCATCTATTCATAAATTACCTGTTTTTGATAAAATTATACCAAAAGTATATGCTAGTATTTATCCTAAACACAAATATAATTTTAATTATTTTAAAAAAACATTAATTAAATTAAATGCTAATGATCCATCATTAACTTTAGAAACAATACATACTCCACTATTAGGTTATGGATATAAATGTGGTTTCTTAGGATTATTTCATATAGAAATTATTAAAGATAGATTAAAAACAGAATATAATTTATCTATTAATATAACACCACCTAAAATTAAATATTTAATAATATTAAAAAATAAAAAAAAAATATATATAGATAATCCTATAGATTATCCTAATAACAATTATATTAATATAACTAAAGAACCTATTTGTATATGTAACATTACTACACCTATTACTTATTTAAGTAATATAATAAATATTTGTATTAAAAAAAGAGGTATAAAAAAAAATATTTTTATTTATGATAAAAATGCTGTATTACAATATAAAATACCTATGATAGAAATCATCACAAATTTTATTAATGAATTGAAATCTATTTCACATGGATATGCAAATTTTGAATATTTTTTTTGGAAATTTAAAAAAACTCATTTAATTATTATAGATATATTAATTAATAAAACTAAATTTTATGGATTATCAATTTTTATTCATAAAACACATCTTAAAAAATATAATAAAACTTATCTAAATCAAATAAAAAAATTGATATCTCCTCAACAATTTGTAATAACTATACAATTAGTAAATAATAATACTGTCATCGCTAGTACTCATATTAAAGCTTTAAGAAAAAACGTTACAGCTAAATGCTATGGTGGTGATATAACAAGAAAAAAAAAATTACTACTAAAACAAAAAAAAGGTAAAAAAAAATTAAAACAAATGAATAATTTTTCTTTACCTAAAAATATTTTTTTTAAAATACTAAAAATATAAATATTTTTATATTTATATGAACTATAATATATATATTATTTCTGTATACTTATGACACATATTAATTTATTTATCTTTATAATAATAATTATTATTAGTTTTTGAAAAATACTTACTAAATTTAATATATATAAAAAAATATTAAAATATAAATACATTAATATTATTTATAATAATAAATTTATATATACTTGATTACAATCTTTAAATAATATATATTTACCAACAATTATAATTCTTTTATTTCGCTGATTTATATATGAACCATTTTTTATACCATCATCATCAATGATGCCCACATTATTAAATGGTGATTTTATCATAGTAGAAAAATTTACATATAATCTCCACAATCCTTTTAATGATAACATATGAATTTATACTAATGAACCTCAATATGGAGATATAGTAGTATTTAAGTATCCTAAAAACCCAAATATATATTATATTAAAAGAATAATAGGTTTACCATTAGATAAAATTACTTATAATGAAATTACTAAACAAATTACAATTCATAAACCATGTCTATATAATACTAAAAAATACTGTGCTACTAATAATATTACTTATACAAATATAAAAAATAGTAAATTTATTACAGAATTTATTCAAAATAATAATATATATACAGAATATATATGAGAAGATAATGATATTATTAAAAAACATTCAAAAAATTCTATTATTATCCCACTTATAGAAAAAACTGAATATATTAATAATATACCACATCAAATTTTATTAATACCTAATAATTATTTATCTTATATTAATAATAAGAAAAAAAAATACATTAAAACTTGAATAATACCAAAAAACATGTATTTTGTAATGGGTGACTATAGAGATAATAGTCAAGATAGTAGATATTGAGGATATCTAGATAAAAAATTATTAATAGGAAAAGCTAAATATATTTGATTTAGTATAAATAAACAAGAGAATTATTGACCTACATCATTTAGAATAAAACGAATAGGTAATATTTACTAAATAATATATTTATATATAATTCATTTCATATAAAATATAAAACATATGTATGTTTAACTTAACTAATTTAGAAAAAAAAATAAAATATAAATTTATAAACATTAATATATTAAAATTATCATTAACACATAGAAGCTATAGTAAACATCATAATGAAAGACTGGAATTTTTAGGAGATTCATTATTAAACTTTATTATCACTAAATATATATATAAAAAATTTTCCTTTAAAAAAGAAGGATATATGACTAGAATAAGATCTAATTTAGTAAATAGTAATAATTTACTAAAAGTAGCAAAAAAATTAAAATTAAATAAATATATCTTATTAGGACAAGGAGAAATAAAAATGAAAGGACAATATAAAAAATCTATATTATCAAACACAGTAGAAGCTATAATAGGAGCAATTTTTATAGATAGTAAAAATATATACAGAGTAGAAAGAATTATTAATATTCTCTTTATAAAAACATATAATCAACAACAAATAAATAGAATCAATAATAAAAAAGATCCTAAAACTATTTTACAAGAATATTTACAAAAATATAATTTACCTTTACCTCAATATTTATTAATTAATAAAACTGGTTTAGATCACAAACAAATATTTACTGTTCAATGTATTATTAATAATATTAATAAATATTTTCTAGGTATAGGAAACAATAAAAAAGAAGCAGAACAAATAGCTGCAAAAAAAACTTTAATTAAATTAGGAATATTATAAATATATATAGATCAATAATCTCAATCTTCTATGCAAAAATGTCTTGTTATTTCTATAATAGGTAATACTAATACAGGAAAATCTACATTATTTAATCAATTAATCAAAAAAAAAATTTCTATTACATCTAATAAAAAACATACCACCATAAAATCTATTATAGGAGTAAATACTAAAAAAAATAAACAATATATATATATTGACAATCCAGGTTTAGATAATATTAATCCTATAATATATCTAAAAAAAATTAATATTTTTATAACAAAAAATATTTATATTAATCATTATCCTGATTTATATATTCTTACATTATACAAAAAAACAAATTTTATAATTCAAAAAATAATTAATATAATTCTATACCAACATATACCATTAATTCTTATTTTAACTAAAATTGATAAATATTCTAAATCTTTATTATTAACATATATAAAACAACTTCAAATATATAAAATACCTATTATCCCTATATCAACACACAAAAAAAAACATATTATATATGTAAAAAATATATTAAAAAAATATTTAATATATAAAAAACACTTTTTCCACAAACAATATATAACTAATTTAAATAATAAACAATATATAATAGAATTATTACGTGAAAAAATAATAAGATTAACTGGAGAAGAAATACCATATTCTATTCATTATAAATTAATTAATTTTATAAAAACTAATAAAATATTTATACATATTAATATATTAATTAAAAAATTACAACATAAAAAAATATTAATAGGTACACAAGGGAAAAAAATTAAAAAAATTATTGCATTATATACACATGATATATGTAATTATTATCACATATGAAATAAAAAATTAATAAAAATTATATTAATCATTAAATTATTAAAAAAAAAATAATTTACTGAAAAATATTCATAATAAATAAATTATACTTCCCATACTAATTACTTATATAATACAAATAAATTACTTAGTAACTTACTTATCTATATTTAGATTGAGTCCAATATTAAAAATAATTTTATAATTAATCATAACTATACATTTATCACATTAATAAATAAAAATCTTAACAAAAAATATATTTTTCTATAACATATATTATACATATATTCATTAAATTAAAAATTAAATATAATAATTAAAATAAATATATATACAAAAAAAAAATATTTTTAAATAAATTATATGTTTATAGTATAGTATATAACAGTATACTACTATATATACTTATATTTATTAAATATAATAATAATATATAGATTATATATCTAATATATATTTCAAATATTAACAATAATTCTATTATTTTTTATATAAAAATATAATTTTTATTATCATTAACAATATATTACATATATAAAATCCATTAAATAAAAATATAATTTTTTTCACTATATCAAATATATATTTTTAATAATTATATATCCTGAAATTAATTGTATATATTAATACAAAACAAATTATTTCTATATTTTATGATTACCTGAAAACAATTATTTTTAGTAGAAAAACAAAAAAAATACTTTAAAAAATTGATTGCCTTTTTAAATCAAGAATATAAACAAAATAAGATTATCTATCCATTAAAAAATAATATTTTCAATGCATTTATATATACACCATTCGAAAAAATCAAAGTAGTAATTATAGGACAAGATCCCTATCACGATAGGGATCAAGCACATGGTTTAGCATTTTCAGTACCACCTACATTACTTAATATACCAGCTTCACTTAATAATATTTTTAAAGAAATACAACGTGAATTTCCTAATTATAATATACCTAACAATGGATGTTTAATAAAATGAGCTAAACAAGGTATTTTGTTATTAAATAGTATTTTAACTGTAGAAAAACATAAACCCACATCACATAAAAACATTGGATGAGAAATTTTTACCAATAATATTATTACTTATATTAATAAATATTGTAACAAAATTATTTTTTTATTATGAGGTAAATACGCTCTGCAAAAAAAAAAAATTATTAATACTAAAAAACATATTATTTTATATACTTCACATCCTTCTAATTATTCTGTTAATAAAGGATTTATAGGATGTAACCATTTCATTACTACTAATAAATTATTAGTCAAATATTTTAAAACTATTATTAATTGATAATTATATATAATATATTTATTATGAAAAATAATTATTAACCTAAAACTAAATCTATTTTTCGTTTAGCTATTATATTAGCTTGTTCTGCTCCAGACAATAATAAATCTAACAAATATTTTTTATGATTATAATAATATAAATATTTTTGTTGTATAGAAAATAGAAATTTATTTAAACGAAATGACAAATATTTTTTAAATTTACTATAAGTTTCATATAAAAACCATTCTTCTCATTTAGAAATAGAAATATTACTTATACCAGATAAAATAGTTAACAAATTAGAAATACCTGGTTTATGTAATCTATCATATATAATTTTATGATCTCGATCAGAATCGGTAACTGCTTGTCTAATTTTATGAACAATTATTTTAGGACTATCTAATAATAATAAAAGATTATTTATATTTTTATCAGATTTCGACATTTTTTTTTGAGGATCTAATAATCCCATAATTTTACTACAATGTCTAGACAATAAATATTTAGGTTTTAAAAAAATATGTTTTTTATATAAATTATGATATTTATCAACTAAATTTCTAGTAAATTCTAAATGTTGTATCTGATCTTTTCCAATAGGTACATAATACGTATTATACAATAATATATCAGCTGCCATCAAAATAGGATAACTAAACAAACCTATATTACAAAAAGATCAATTTTTCTTAAGAAATAAAGATTTAAACTGAGTCATCCTTTTAAGTTCACCTATATACGATAAACAATTTAATACTCAATATAACTGAGTATGTGCTGGTACATGAGATTGTACAAAAATAACACATTTATTAGGATTAATACCTATAGCTAATAATATAGATAATATACTATATATATAATCATGTAATAACTTTTTATTATGATATATAGTTAAAGCATGTAAATCAACAATACAATAATAACAGTGAAAATTATATTGTAATCTTAATCATTGTTTAAAAATACCTAAATAATGACCTATAGTTAATATACCAGTAGGTTGAATACCACTAAATACTATTTTACACATTTATTAACCATTAAACTAAATCTTTTTTTTAAACAAATTTTGTAAATTTAATAACTTTTTTAAATTTAAACTAGCTATTTTCTTTTTATCTTCAAAAATATCCCTTTCATTTATAAGTATATCTAAATAATGAGAAATATTTTTATTTTTATGATACACATATCCTGTACCTGATGGAATTAAACGACCTACAATTACATTTTCCTTTAGACCTCTTAATTCATCAATACGACCTGATACTGCTGACTCAGTCAAAATTCTTGTAGTTTCCTGAAAAGAAGCAGAAGAAATAAAAGATTCAGTTGCTAAAGAAGCTTTAGTAATACCTAATAAATTACGAGTATACTTTATAAGAACCTTATTTTTATTTTTTAAATCTTTATTAATTAAACGTACACGAGAAATATCCAATTGTTCACCTACTAAATATCTCGAAGAACCTGCATCTGATATAGTAACTCTACGTAACATTTGTTTTACAATAACTTCAATATGTTTATCATTTATTTTAACTCCTTGTAATTGATAAATATCTTGTACTTCATTAACAATATAATTAGTTAATTTTTCTACTCCCAATAATCTTAAAATATCATGAGCTGATTGAACACCATCTGATAAAATATCTCCTTTATGAACTACCTCACCTTCATAAACATTTAATTGTTTTCATTTAGGTATCATAACTTCATATTTAGTTTTACTATCTAAAGATGTTATCTTTAATCTATACTTATCCTTTGTTTCAATTCCATAACTTACTAAACCTTCAATTTCTGCTAAAATAGCTACATCTTTAGGTATTCTTGCTTCAAATAATTCTGCTACTCTTGGTAAACCACCAGTAATATCTTTAGTACTACTATATTCTAAAGAAATTTTAGATAATAAATCACCAGCTTTAACATAAGAATGATTTTTAACTTGTAAAATTGATTTACCAGGTAAATAATATTTACCTAAAAAAGTAGTAGGTATATCCAAAGAAATACTTTTTTCATAACTATCAACAATATAAAGAGTAGGTTTATATTCATATTTATTATGATCTACATTAATATAATCTATTTTATTTAAAACAGTTACAATAGACAACCCAGTTAATTCATCAATTTGTTTTAACACTGTTTTACCTACATGAATATCTACATATTTAACATACCCATAATATTCACTAATAATAGGAATAATATGAGGCTCCCATTCAGCTAATATTACATTCTTCTCAACAAAATCTAAATTTTTATAATATAACAAAGATCCATAAGGAAGTCTATATATTTCCTGTACTAATCCAGACTTATTAAGTATAGATATTTCTGTATTTCTTGTAATAACTACCATTTGATTAAAAGAATTAATAATAAACTTAATATTTAATAATTTAATATATCCAGCACTTTGTGATTTAATATAAGAACTAGTAACTGATCTTAAAGCAGCACCACCTATATGAAAAGTTCTCATAGTTAATTGTGTTCCAGGTTCTCCTATAGATTGTGCTGCTATAACTCCAATAGCTTCCCCTTTATTAATTAAACAACCTCGAGACAAATCTAAACCATAACAATATGAACATACACCAAAACTAGTACGACACATAACTACTGATCTTACTTTCACAGCTAAAATACCTAATTTAGTAATAGTTTGACAATCTTTATAACTCAATAATCTATTTTTACTATATAAAAAATCTTTTTTATCATTATTTATATATAAATCTTCTAATAAAACTCTACCTATTAAACGATCTAATAATGATTCTTTAATCATACCAGATTCTATTATAGCTGTAATAGTTATACCTTCTGTCGTATGACAATCTTTTTCAATAACTACTAAATCTTGTGCTACATCTACTAAACGTCGTGTTAAATAACCTGAATTAGCAGTTTTTAAAGCAGTATCAGCTAAACCTTTTCTAGCACCATGCGTAGATATAAAATATTGTAATACATTTAAACCTTCTTTAAAATTAGCAGTTATAGGAGTCTCTATAATAGAACCATCAGGTTTTGCCATTAAACCTCGCATACCTGCTAATTGACGTATTTGTACTGACGATCCTCTTGCACCAGAATCAGCCATCATATAAATACTATTAAAAGAATCAACTGTTTTTCATATTCCATTAAAAATTATTTTTTCTCTAGATAAATTAAACATCATAGACTGAACTATACGTTCATTAGCTATTGTTCAAATATCAATTACTTTATTATATTTTTCATTTGAAGTAATTAAACCAGATTGAAATTGTACTTGTATTTCTTTAATTTCTTTTTCAGCTCGTTTAATTACTCTATATTTATCAGGAGGTATTTTAATATCATCTAAACCTACTGAAATTCCTGAGTAAGTAGCATATTGAAAACCTAAATACATTATTTTATCAGCAAAAATTACAGTTTTTTTAAAACCTAATAATTGATAACTATGTTTTATAATATCAGTAATCAAATTTTTATTTAATACTTTATTAATTCATGTATATTTTAAACCTTTAGGAACTATTTTCCATACAAATATACGACCTACAGTAGTAGTCACTATATTAGTAGTACTACTATATGATTTATCATCTTTATGATACTTATACTCTTTAATACGTACTTTAATTTTTTGATGTAATGTAACTAATTTAGCATAAAAAGCATGTTCTACTTCATATATACCTGAAAAAAGTATACAAGAAATATCTTCTGTTACAGATTCTCTAGTCATATAATAAAGACCTAATACCATATCTTGTGATGGTACTATAATAGGATCACCACTAGCAGGAGATAAAATATTATTAGTAGACATCATTAAAATCTTTGCTTCTAATTGAGCTTCTAAAGTAAGTGGTATATGTATAGCCATTTGATCACCATCAAAATCAGCATTATAAGCTGGACATACTAAAGGATGTAATTGTATTGCTTTTCCTTCTATTAATAATGGATCAAATGCTTGAATACCTAATCTATGTAAAGTAGGTGCCCTATTTAATAATATAGGATGTTGCTTAATTACTTCATCTAAAATATCTCATATAATAGGATCTTCACGATCTACAATTTTTTTAGCTGCTTTAATAGTATTAGCTAAACCACTAGATTCTAAACGACTATAAATAAAAGGTTTAAATAATTCTAAAGCCATTTTTTTAGGTAAACCACATTGAGATAATTTTAAATAAGGACCTACAGTAATAACTGAACGTCCTGAATAATCTACACGTTTACCTAATAAATTTTGTCGAAAACGACCTTGTTTACCTTTTATCATATCAGCTAAAGATTTTAAAGGTCTTTTATTAACACCTGTTATAGCGAATCCTCTACGACCATTATCTAATAATGCATCAATAGATTCTTGTAACATCCTTTTTTCA
Organism: Candidatus Stammera capleta; assembly: GCA_036689535.1. Classification (GTDB taxonomy): domain Bacteria; phylum Pseudomonadota; class Gammaproteobacteria; order Enterobacterales; family Enterobacteriaceae; genus Stammera; species Stammera capleta_AK. Next base: position 219,042 of record CP144850.1, read on the forward strand.
TTACGTATAATAATATCTGGAGCTGACAATTCTATTAATCTTTTTAAACGATTATTACGATTAATTACTCTACGATATAAATCATTCAAATCAGAAGTAGCAAATCTTCCACCATCCAAAGGTACTAAAGGACGTAAATCTGGTGGTAAAACAGGCAATACTTCTAAAATCATTCATTCTGGCTTATTACCAGATAATAAAAAAGATTCTATTAATTTAATCCTTTTAGCAATTTTTCTTTTTTTTAGTTCTGAATTAATATATGTATAAATTTTAATTAATTTCTTATATTCTTTTTTTAAATTAATATGTTTTAACAAATATTGTATTGCTTCTGCTCCCATACTAGCTTTAAAACGATCACCATATTTAGTAATACATTCTAAATATTGTTCTTCATTTAATAACTGATGTATTTTAAGATCAGTATCCCCAATACAAATAACAATATATAATTCAAAGTACAATACTTTTTCTATAAATTTTAATGGAATATCTAATAATATTCCTATTTTAGATGGTAAAGATTTTAAAAATCAAATATGTGCTACAGGTGTAGATAATTCTATATGTCCCATACGTTCTCTACGTACACGTGCTAATGTAACTTCTACACCACATTTCTCACATATTACACCTTTATATTTTAATCTTTTATATTTACCACATAAACATTCATAATCTTGAATAGGACCAAAAATCCGTGCACAAAATAATCCATCTCTTTCAGGTTTAAAAGTACGATAATTTATAGTTTCTGGTTTCTTAACTTCACCATAAGATCAAGATCTAATTACTTTAGGTGAAGCTAACATAATTTTAATATTATCAAATTCTTTTTTAAGATTATTTTTTAATTTCATAACTTAACTAAGTACAACTTTACTAAATTATAGTTTATTATTTGTTAAATCAATATTAATACCTAAAGCACAAATTTCTTTTAATAAAACATTAAAAGATTCTGGTATATTAGGTTCCATTTTATGATCACCATTAATAATATTTTTATATATTTTAGTTCTACCTACAACATCATCAGATTTTACAGTTAACATTTCCTGTAAAGTATAAGCTGCTCCATAAGCTTCTAATGCTCATACTTCCATTTCACCAAAACGTTGTCCACCAAATTGAGCTTTACCTCCTAAAGGTTGTTGAGTTACTAAACTATAAGCTCCTGTAGATCTAGCATGCATTTTATCATCTACTAAATGATTTAATTTCATCATATACATATAACCTACAGTAATAGGTCGTTCAAATTTTTCTCCCGTTAACCCATCATATAATATCATTTGACCTGTACTAGGTATTTTTAAATACCTAAATAATAATTTAATTTCATATTCCGATATACCATTAAATACAGGTGTAGCAATAGGTAATCCTTGTACTAAATTATTTAATAATCGATATCATTCTTTTGTAGTAAATTTCTTAATTTCTAATAAAACTTGAGAAGAAGTTCTTCTATAAATAGGTAGTAAAAATTTTTTAATTTCTTCTAAAGATGTATTAATACACAACATCTGTTTTATCTTATTACCAATAGCTTTTGAAATTAATCCTAAATGAGTTTCTAAAATTTGTCCTAAATTCATACGAGAAGGTACTCCTAAAGGATTTAATACTATATCTATAGAGTGTCCAAACTCATCATATGGCATATCTTCCACAGGACAAATTTTAGAAATTACTCCTTTATTACCATGTCTACCTGCCATTTTATCACCAACTTGTACAGATTTTTTAACAGCTAAATAAACTTTAATAATTTTTAAAATACCTGGAGCTAAATCATTAGTACAAGTAATTTTTGATAAATAATAATTTTTATTAAGATATAATTTATTTCTAATAAATTGATATTTTTTAATTAATTTCAATAATATATGTTTATAACGTAATTTATTAATATCAAAAAAAATAAAATTTTTATATGTAAGATGCTTAATAATTTCTGTAGTAACATGACATTTATATAAAATTTGTATAAAAAAAATATATATATTTAATAATATATATTTATATTTTTCTTTTTTCTTTTTATACAAATTTTTTAATTTTAATTCTTCTATAGATTTAGCTCGTGCATCTTTATTAATACCTTCACGATGTAAAATTTGTACATCTATAACAGTACCACTACATCCATTAGGTACTCTTAATGAAGTATCTTTAACTTCAGTCGCTTTTTCTCCAAAAATAGCACGTAATAATTTTTCTTCAGGTGTTAATTGAGATTCATTTTTAGGTGTAACTTTACCTACTAAAATATCTCCTCCAAATACTTCAGCACCTACATATACTATCCCATTTTCATCTAATTTAGATAAAACAGATTCACTAATATTAGGAATATCAGCTGTAATTTCTTCTACACCTAATTTAGTATCTCTAGAAATACAAAATAATTCTTGTATATGAATAGTAGTAAAAATATCTTTATGTATTAATTTTTCTGAAATTAATAAAGAATCCTCAAAATTATATCCATATCATGGCATAAACGCTACACGTACATTTTGACCTAACGCTAATTCACCTAAATCAGTAGCTGGACCATCAGCTAGAATATCACCTATATTTATTTGTTCCTGTAAATAAACACAAGGTTTTTGATTAATACAAGTATTTTGATTAGAACGTAAATATTTTAATAAATAAAAAATTTTAACTTTATTAAAACTATTTTTCTTAGGTACTTCTAATATAATTTTAGTAGAATCTACATATTTAATAAAACCATTATACTTTGAAATTACTGTAATACCAGAATCACAACCTACTACACGCTCTATACCCGTACCTACTAATGGTTTAGTAATTAATATATTAGGTACAGCTTGTCTTTGCATATTAACACCCATTAAAGCACGATTAGCATCATTATGTTCTAAAAATGGTATTAAAGAAGCACCTATAGACACTATCTGTTGTGTAGAAATATCAATATAATTTACTAAAGATGACTTACATCATAAAAACTCATTTTTATAACGACAGATAATAAATTTTTGTACTATATATCCATCTTGATTTAAAATAGTACTAGCTTGTGCTATAATATAATTTTCCTCTTCTATAGCAGATAAATAATGAATTTCGTTCAAAACACATGCTTCTTTTACTACACGATAAGGAGTTTCTAAAAAACCATAATTATTAACACGAGCATATAAAGATAAAGAATTAATCAAACCAATATTAGGTCCTTCAGGAGTTTCTATAGGACATAATCTACCATAATGTGTAGGATGAACATCACGTACTTCAAAACCAGCTCTTTCTCTAGTTAAACCTCCTGGACCTAATGCTGAAATTCTACGTTTATGAGTAATTTCAGATAATGGATTCGTTTGATCCATGAATTGTGATAATTGACTAGTACAAAAAAAATCTTTAATAATTAAAGATAAAGGTTTAGCATTAATAAAATCTTGGGGATATATATTATCTAAATTACCAATAGACAAAAATTCTCGTATATTTTTTTCAATACGTACTAAACCTATACGAAATTGATTTTCTACCAATTCACCTACTGAACGTACTCTTCTATGACCCAAATGATCTATATCATCTACTATACCAAAACCATTTTTAAGATTAATAAGTTTTCTTAATGTATCAATAATATCTTTTTTTAATAAAATTGTCGGTCCAGTCAAATTTATACGATTCAAAGATCTATTTAATTTCATACGTCCTACTATAGATAAATCATATTTATCTGTAATAAAAAACAAATTTTTAAATAAAAAAGTTGCTATTTCTAAAGTAGGTGGTTCCCCAGGTCTCATAACACGATAAATTTCTAATAAAGCATCTTCCTGATTTAAAGTACTATCTATATTTAAAGTATCCCAAATATAAGGATATGAATTTAACTTATTTAAAAAAAAAATTTTGAAATTAATATTATTATTAATCAATAAATTTGATAACAAAATACGATCTATACAAGTACCTAACAAAATTTTTTTAGTATGATTCGTATCTAATATAATGATATTTATATCAGTAGCTAAAAAACTATTAATAATATCTTCATTAGAAAGTAATATATATTCATTATTATATGATAATAATTTATTTATTTGATCAAGACCAATAATACAATTTTTAGGTATAATAATCTTATTATTAATAATGATATTAAATGGTAATGATATATTTAATAAATCATCTTTATTAAGATATAAAAATACTTGTTTATCAATAATAGATATTGTAATTACATGATAAAATAAACGTATTATATCCGATTTATTATAATTTAAAGCTTTTAATAATACAGTAACAGGTAATTTACGTCTACGATCTATACGCATAAAAATATGATCACGTATATCAAATTCAAAATCTAATCACGACCCCCTATAAGGTATTATACGAGCACTATATAAGATTTTACCAGAAGAATGAATTTTACCTTTATCACTATCAAAAAATACTCCTGGACTTCTATGTAATTGAGATACTACTACTCTTTCAGTTCCATTAATAATAAAAGTTCCTCTTTTAGTAATTAATGGTATATCACATATATAAACCTCTTGAGACCTAATAATTGTTTGTTTTTCCTTAACACCATTATTATTTAATACATATTTAAAAATAATAAGTTTCAATATAACTTTTATAGGGATAGAATATGTTAATCCACGTACATGACATTCAGAAGAATGAAATATTTTTTTTCCTAAAATATAATTTACATAATGTAATTCAGCTTTATTATTATAACTATATATTGGAAAAATAGATTTAAATGCAACATCTAAACCAGATTTTTGTTTTCTATCTTTATAAAGAAATTTTTTATAAGAACTTAATTGTATAGCTAATAAATTAGGTATAGAAAAATTTTCTAAAGTTTTATTAAAAATTTTACGTATACGTTTTTTTTCAGTATTAGTCAGCATCATATATACTTCAATTATAAAATATACTAATATAATTAATTAAAAAATTTTATAATTTTATTATTTTATTTCTACTACTGCACCTACTTCTAATAAAGATTTCTGTAAAATATCAATTTCTTTTTTAGATATTTTAGCTTTAATTAATACTGGAGCAGATTCTACTAAATCCTTAGCCTCTTTTAATCCAATATTTAAATAACTACGTACTACTTTAATAACAGCGATTTTATTAGTACCAATATTTTGTAAATAACAATCATATTCTGTTTTAATTTCTACAGGAGATACTTCTTTTTGATTAAAATTAGTATAAGTATCAGCAGTAATATTAAATTTTCTTTCTATATCATTAATTAAATCTACTATTTCTAGTACTGACATAGAATATATTTTTTCTAAAATTTGTTCTTTTGTAATTTTCATTATATAAATACTCACAAAAATATTCTATAAACAATTATTTTTTTAAATTTTTAATTAAAACTAATACATTTAATAATTTATTAATTGTTATTTTCTTCAACAATTGAATAAAAACAAATAAAGCTATTTTTTGTGTATAAATAAAAGATAATTTTTTAAAAACATTATATGTTATACATTTTTTATCTAAAATTAAATCTCTTACAATTAATTTATCTTTGTATTTTTGTATATAAAATATTAATAATTTATTAATAATAAATAAATTAACAAAAACATAAATTACTATAGTAGGTCCTACTATAGGTTTAATTAAAGATTTATAACAAGTATTCTTAATCACTAATTTAAACAAATTATTATGTATTACTTGTACTAAAGCATTATAATGATTAAAACTACTACGCAATATATTTAATTCAGTAGATAATAAATTTTTATAATTCATTACTATTAACATAACTGTTTTATTAAGATAATTTTGCGTATTAGCCACTATCTTTTTTTTAATAATATAATTTAACACTATAAATATCCTTTTTTCTAAATTTATTAAATATTCATTTTTAAATAATGACTTTTACCCATAGTACTAGAAACATATATGGTATTAATAAATGGAATATATTTATTAGTTCAATATCTATAATTTTTAATAGAATTAATTAAACATAATAAATTTTGATATAAATGTTCATTACTACTTTGTATAGTACCTATAATCGTATGAATAATACCATATTTATCATTTTTATATATTACTTGATAACATAAAAAATTTTTAATACTATCTAATAAATTATCTGTTAAAGTTCCTAATTTATTATTAGGAATTAAATTACGAGGACCTAAAATAGAACCTAATTTACTTAATTCATTAATATAACTAGGAGTAGATAACAAAACATCAAATTGTATATCCTTTTCTAAAATTTTTTTCCTTAATGTATTAAAACCAACTAAATATGCACCTGCTTCATAAAAATATTTTTTTTCTATATTAGAAACAAAAACAGCTATTTTTTTATTTTTACCTAAACTATAAGGATATAAAACTGTATTATGTATTAATAATTGATTAACATATTTTTGTTTAATATTTAAATTAATAGATACTTCAATAGATTCAAAAAATTTTTTCCTACAATTATTTCTAATAACATCAAAAATATGAAAAATATTATTTTTAATTTCAACACTACCATTATATATATTTCTATTCATAGATAAAATTATTCTTTTATATTAATACCCATAGATTTAGCTGTACCACAAATAGATTTAACAATAGAATTAATATCCTGCCCATCCATATCTGATTTTTTAATATCAGCTATCTTTTGTATATCTTTATACGAAATAGTAGATATTATATTATGACCTGGTTTATCAGAACCTTTTTTAAGAAACAAATTTTTTTTTAATAATACAGTAACTGAAGGAGTTTTAATAATATAAGTAAAACTACGATCACTATTAACTGTAAGTAAAACAGGTAAAAGTAAACCTTTTTCTAATAATTTAGTTTTTTCATTGAAAGATTTACAAAAATCCATAATATTAATTCCTTTCTGACCTAAAGCTGGACCTATAGGTGGACTAGGATTTGCAAGACCCGCTGGTACTAATAATTTAACAAAAGATACTTTAAGTTTTAACATATTAATATATATACATTATATTTATATTATTTATAAATTAATTTTTTTCTACCTGTGAAAAATCTAATTCTACTGGAGTAAAACGACCAAAAATTGATACAGAAACTTTTAATCTATTTTTATCATAATCTACTTCTTCTACTACACCATTAAAATCAGTAAAAGGACCATTATTAACACGTATTTTTTCACCTAAATCATATAAAATTTTAGGTACTAATTTACCATCTATCTGTTGTAATTTTTGTTTAATAACTGTAATATCTTTTTTATTCATAGGTATAGGATAACCTAAATCCCCACCAATAAAACCCATAATACGAGGTATACTGCGTACTAAATATCAATTTCTTTCATTCATTATCATATGAATTAAAAAATAACCTGGATAAAAACGTCTTTCACTTTTCTTACGTATTCCTTTTTTAATCTCTACTACCTTTTCAGTAGGTATTAAAATATCACCAAATTCATCTTGTAATTTATATAAATTAATATAATTTTTTAATGATGTAACTGCTTTATTTTCGAAACTAGAAAAAACTTGTACTACATATCAAAATTTTTTATTTTTTACATTAAACATAATAACTACCTTAAATCAGTCATAAAAGAAATAATTTTTAATAAGATTAAATCTACAAATCAAACTAAACAAGATACTAAAATACTAAAAATACACACAATAATAGTTAAATACAATGTATTTTTTACAGTAGGTCAATATAAAGAAGCCACTTCTATTTTAGATTTATTAAAAAATATAATAATTTCCTTTAATAAAAAAGTAGTTTTAAGTAAATAAAATAATCAAAATGATGTAAATACATTAACAATTAATTTAATAAATAAAAATCAATTAGAACTAAAATAATTAACTTTTATCAAAATTGCTATTAACATTAATATAATTAATAATTTAGAATATTTCTCTAATATATCCCAAAAAAAATTTATCATATATGTACTCAAACAATATTAAAAAATAAATTAGCATTAATTATAATATAAAATAATATTTATATACAAGTACTAAGTATTATATATAAAAAATTACTAATACTTAAAAAATATTAATTTTAATTTCATATATATAAATAAATCTATTAAATACGATATTTATTTTTTAAAAAAAAAATTTCTAAATGATGCATTAAACAATAATTAATATCATTATTATGATGAAAACCTAAAATATGTAATATTCCATGAATTAATATCTTACATAAATAATTCTTGTTATATTTATAATTAGTACAATGAAAAACTATTTCCGTACAAATAATAATTTCTCCTAATGGCATTTCAAATAAAAAAAACATTGTCCTATTATTAATATAATAAGATAAATTACTAAAAGACAAAACATTAGTAATCGTATTTTTTTTTTTATATAAATTATTAAAATACAGCATTTGTATTTTATTAACGAATATAATATTAACTGGAGCAGTTAAATTAAAAAACTGGAAAATATTATATATAATATATTTAATATCATTATTATATTGTTGATATGTAAAATTTTCACATATATTATATATACGATATTTATAATCAATTTTATTCATATCAATAATATTAATTATTTAATTCATAAACTTTAATAATATTAGCAACTATATTAGATCTCATAACATCATTTACACCAAAAAAAGTAAAACCAATATCAGAAACATTTTGAAAAATATTCAAAGCATGTACTAATCCAGATGTGATATGACCAGGTAAATCAATTTGTGAAACATCTCCATTAATAACCGCTTTAGTATTAAAACCTAAACGTGTTAAAAACATTTTCATCTGTTGTTTTGTAGTATTCTGTGCTTCATCTAAAATAATAAACGAATCATTAAAAGTACGACCTCGCATATAAGCTAAAGGTACTACTTCAATAATATTATTAAATAAATATTTTTTATTATAATCAGATCCTAAAAGTTCAAACAAAACATCATATATAGGAGATAAATATGGATCTATTTTTTGGGTAAAATTACCAGGTAAAAAACCTATTTTTTCTCCAGCTTCTACTATAGGTCTAGCCAAAATAATACGATAAATTTTACGTTTCTTTAATAAATTAATAGCTGCAGCTGTAGCTAAATATGTTTTTCCTGTACCAGAAACACCTACACCAAAAGTAATTATTTTACTAAAAATATTCTCTAAATATTTAACTTGCATTTTAGTTCTAGGCTGTAGTAAACTATATTTACTACATAAGGAAAATATAATATTATTTTTTTTTTTTTAATAATCATATTATTTTTAAATAATTATAAAGATTGTATAATACCATAAAGACAATTATAATATACATTTACTAATTTAACTGTTATAATACTCCCTAATAATTCTTTATAACCTGTTAAATAAATAATTTTATTATTATCTGCTCGTCCATACATAAAATTATTTTTTTTATTAATAAATCCTTCTACTAATACTTTTTGTAAACTACCTAATAACTTATTATTCCAATAATAAATATTTCTTTTAATTAATTTCTGTAATTTAAATAAACGATATTTCTTTTCTACTAACGAAACATTATCTTGCATATTACATGCTACAGTACCAGGTCTAGGAGAATATATAAACAAATAACTAGTATCAAATTTAATATCTAATGCTAACTTTAAAGTTAAAGCAAAATCATCTTTAGTTTCTCCTGGAAATCCTACTATAAAATCTGTACCAAATAACATATTAGGTCTAACTAATAATATCTTTCTTATAATTTCTTGATATAATTCTACTGTATAATTACGACACATTTTTTTTAAAATTATATTAGAACCACTTTGCACTGGTAAATGTAAATAATTAACTAACTGTTGTATATCTTTATATGCCATAATTAATTCATCAGTAAAACAAATAGGATGACTAGTCGTAAATCTTAAACGAGTAACACCAGGTATTTCAGATATTTTATATAATAAATCTACAAAACTACATTTACGTCCATCTTTATAAAAACTAATATAAGAATTAACATTCTGACCTAATAAATTAATATCTTGTATACCTGTACTAACCAAATACTTAATTTCTTTAATAATAATTTCTGGATTACGACTAACTTCTTTACCACGAGTAAAAGGAACTATACAATAAGTACAATATTTGTTACATCCTTCTGTAATAGTAACATAAGAAAAAAACTTTTTCTGTAATAAAGTATTACCATATTTATAATCATTTTCTGGCACAAAATCAAAATTTATAATTTTTTTATGATTTAATCTAAATTGTGTAATAAAATGATGTATTTGACTAATATTTTTAGGTGTAAAAATAATATCTACTGCTTTACTACGTAAAAATATATTTTTTTTTTCTTGTACTGAGACACACCCTCCTACACAGACAATTACATTAGATTTTTTATATTTATATTCTTGTATACGTCCTAATAAATGAAATAACTTTTCCTGAGCATTATGTCTAACTGAACACGTATTTAAAATAATTATATTAGCAATATCATAAGAATCAACAAGAATATATTTTTCAAATTTATTTAAATAATAAACAATTTTATTGGAGTCATATTGATTCATTTGACATCCTCAAGTTTTGATATATAAATAATTACTTTTCATATAAAATTTAAATATCCATATATTTAATATAAAAATTTAACTAACTCTCATAATTTTATAGAAATATACTACAAACTATAAATTGTATTAGCTATGACAGGAATCGAACCTGTATCTTCAGCGTTATGAATGCTGTACTTTGCCTATTAAGTTACATAGCCTAGTCCTATATAATTATATACAGGGGTACTAGGACTCGAACCTAGGATAGCGGGATCAAAACCCGATGCCTTACCTCTTGGCTATACCCCAATATAATAAATATTATATTATGAATATACAAATTCATATAAATACAGTACAATACGGAAGACGAGACTTGAACTCGTACACTTTAATAAGTACTAGAACCTAAATCTAGTGCGTTTACCATTACGCCACTTCCGTATAAAAATAATAAATGTATTAAACTCATTATATATATAATAATATCATATTTTTAATCAATAATTATAATTTTTTTTCTTTATGAAATATATCATTAATACATGAAAATTTATTAAATATTATATTAAACTATTTAAAAAACATAAATTATATTACGGACATGGATTTAATACTGCATATACTGAAATTATATATTTAATTAAATATATTTTAAATTATAAATACCAAAGAAGTTTAAAAAAAAAAATTAAATTTTATAACAAAAAACAATTTAATAAACTTAAATATTTATTAAAACTAAGAATTAATAAAAAAATACCTATAGTATATTTAACAAAAGAATCTTGATTTTGTAATAAAAAATTTTATATTAATAATCAAGTGATTATACCTAAATCACCTATAGGAAAAATTCTTAAAATAAAAATTAAAAATATTATATCCCCTAAAAAAATTCTAGATTTATGTACCGGTAACGCTTGTTTAGCTATTATATGTTCATATATTTATCCTTTTAGTCAAATAGATGCTACTGATATTTCTAATCAAGCCTTGAAATTAGCTAAAAAAAATATCATTTTACATAAAAAAGAAAAACAAATTAAATTAATTAAAAGTAATTTATTTAATAATTTAACAAAAAATAAATATGATTTAATATTATCTAATCCTCCATATGTAGACCCAAAAGATTTAAAATTATTACCAAAAGAATATTCATATGAACCTATTATAGGATTAACTAGTAATTTAAAAGGTACCGAAATAATAACGAAAATATTATTAAATGCTAATAAATATTTAACAAAAAACGGATGATTATTATGTGAAGTAGGATATCAAAAAAAAAAAATAGAAGAAAAATTTATGTTTTTAAAATCTTTTTGAATTAAAATACACTCTAAAATAGAAAATATATATTTTATACCTAAAAGATATTTACTATTTAATAAATAATATTAACTGTATATAAAGTTTACATACACATTATTAAATTATGAAAATCAATATACATATTGATATATATATTTATATATATATATGTACACATCTAATAATATACGATATTGTATCATAAAATAAATTTTTTCTATTAATAAATTTTATTTTTAATAAAAGATGCAAAGAAATAATTAATTTTTGTACAATTAAATATTGTACTTTACTAGGTAATACTTTATAAAAATATTGTATTCATTTCATTTGATCTAAATTAATAAAATTATTTTTAACTATCAATAAATATATATTAGAATATTTACAAACATCCAAAAAAAAAGTCATTAATCAATACAAATTATTTTCTAATATATTAAAATTAATATTTTTTATTAAATTATTAATATTTTTTAACAAAATATATTTAATATTTTTAAATAAAATTAATCTATAGATCCAAAATTTTTTAAGCAATAATAAAGTTAAATAAGGAGAATAATTACTTAATCTAATAGCAGTAATAATACTTAATCTATTTATGTTTTTTACACGACGCATTATCCAACACATAATTATATGTTCACTAGGAGTATGTAATTGATAGATTAAACATCTACTATAAATAGTGGGAGGTACTTGAATATAATTAAAACAAGTAAAAATAAAATTTAATTTATATGGAAAATCTTCCATTAATTTTAAAATAGCATTAAAAGTATAATTAGTTAAAAAACTAGTATTAGAAAAATATAAAATTTTACTATTACCTAAATACAATATACTCTGTTGAAGATGATGAATAATTTTTAAAATAGTATTTAAAGATATAATATTATTTTTATCAACATCTACATGATAATAATCAGGATGTATATTTTTATTTAACAATCTACAGTTAATACAATTATTACAATATTTATTATTTTTAAGATATTTACAATACATCCATTTAACTATAGATAATACTAAAACATCAACTTTTAAATCAGTATTATATTGAATTAATAAATTATAATTTTTTTCTTTTATAAAACTATTTTTAGTTATCTTATTATATAAATTAATATATCATAAATCTAATTTCATAATTATCCTTAATTTATATTTAATTATTTATATTTTATAAATATAATAACATCTAATTTTTTTTTTATAGATCCTTAAGTTATAATTCAATAGCTATTATTAATAATAATCTATCACTTTTAAAAAATATATTATATAATATATAATAAATTCTAATACTAAAGTAATATAAACAGGTAAAAAATATGTTAGTAACTAAAAAAGCACCTAATTTTATAGCTGATGCAATTTTACCTAATGGTGAAATTATTACTAATTTAAATTTTAAAGAATATATATATCATCAAAAAACAATAATTTTCTTTTGACCTTTAGATTTCACATTTATTTGTCCTACTGAATTAATTACATTAAATAATAAATTTAATTTATTTCTAGAAAAAAATACTAAAATTTTAGGTATATCTGTAGATTCTATTTACACACATCTTAAATGAAGAAATACTTCATATAAAAATGGAGGTATAGGACCTATATTATTCCCTATGATATCAGACTTAAAAAAAGAAATTATTTCATTATATGACATACAACATATATCAGGAGTAGCATTAAGAGCCACTTTTATTATTGATAAACATAGGATCATAAGACATCAAAGTATAAATGACCTAGATATAGGCCGTAACATAAATGAAATATTAAGAATAATAGATGCCTTAGATCATATTCAAAAACATAACAAAGTATGTCCTGCACAATGAGAAAAAGGAAAAACATCTATTACACCTAATACAGAAGGAATTAAACAATATTTAACTGATAATATAAATGATTTAAAATAATTACTATAAAAAATATTAATATATATTAATAAATACTTTCATAAATATATATAAAAATATATATACTAATAAATTAAAAAATTCAATACTATTGGAAAATAAAAAACCATGAATCTATTATATCAATTATACCCATTTATTATTTTATTTTTAATATGTATTATATTTTGTTATCTAACATTAATTTATCCTAAACAACAATTATATATAAATCAAAAAAATATAGAAAAAGATCTTAAAATTAATACTATTGTTCTCGTCAACGGAATAATAGGAAAAGTAATAAAAATACAAAATACTCCATATTTAACTATACTTATAAATAAAGACACCCAAATATTAATACACAAAAAATATATATCTAAAATATTACCTGAAAATATTTTTACTAAATTATAATTAATTTAATTAATTTTTATTTCTTTATATAAAACATGTTTCTTAAGGTAAGGGTCATATTTAATAAGACTTAATAAATTATTAGTATTACGACTATTTTTAGTAGTAGTATAAAAATGACCTGTACCTGCAGTTGATAATAATTTAATTTTTATTCTTAATTTTTTAGCCATAATTTTATTTTCTATAACTACATTAAACAACAATTATATTTTAATATATTTATTAAGACCATTTTTATCAATCATTCGTAATGCTTTAGTAGTAATTTTAAGTGTCAAAAACTTTTTTTTCTTAGACAACCAAAATTTATGATTATGTAAATTAGGAAAAAATTTTCTAGAAGTTTTATTCATAGCATAAGATCTTCTTTTACCAAACAATACTTTTTTTTTAGTAATAAAACATATTTTAGACATATATAAAATAAATTCCTATTTTAATTATTTATGATACGTTTTATATAATTAACTACAACGACATAATTATATCGTATATTTTGATTATTAATAAAACCATTTACTAATACAATAATATTTTTTTTTAAAAAAAAAGAATATTTTAAATACAAATTTTTATATAAACAAATTTTTATTTCACTAGTACTATCGTCTAAATATAAATAACATATTTTCTTATTATTTTTAGTAACATAAATACTCATACTTACAATGACACCAACTATATTAATAGTATCACAAATATTATCAACTAATAAAGATTTAATACTTACTATTTTTGTATGTGTTATATATAAAAAATTCTGTATTTTTTCCCTATATCAAATAATAGGATGATTAGTAATATAACTACCTAATACTGTTTTTTCTCAAAATAACTGTTCTAACATAGATATAGAAGTAAATTCTTTTAAAGATTCATTAATTAAATTTTTTTCTAAATTTTTTAAATGAATATGTACATTAAATAATGTTAATTGTTTACTAGACAATAATTTTTTTTTATATTTAGATAAATCAATTATTTTAAACATAATATATATCAAAAAACTACGATCCATATTAAAAACATCAAAAGTACCAGATAGAATTAAATTCTTAATGATCATTTTTGTTATTAATTTAGATAATGTTAAATAACAAAAATTAAAAAAACTTTTAAAACATATATACTTTTTACGTACATTAAGAATAAAAGCAACAATTTTTTTACCTATACCTTTAATAGCACCCAAACCATATATAATTTCATTTTTACTATTAACACTAAAATAATATAAACTTGTATTAATATTAGGAGATTTAATAATAAAATTATTTCATTTTAATTCATTTAAAATTAATGTAATTTTATCTAAATTATCAATATCAGTATTCATTACAGAAATTAAAAATTCTATAGGATAATTAGCTTTTAATCATAAAGTCTGATAAGCAGTATAAGCATACGATACTGAATGTGATTTATTAAATCCATATGAAGCAAAATATTCCATTAAAGAAAATATTTTTTCTGCTAATAATCCATCAATTTTTTTTTCTTTAGCTTTATTAACAAAAATAGAACGATGCTTTCTCATTTCCACAATATCTTTTTTACCCATCGCCCTACGTAACATATCAGCATAACCTAAACTATAATTAGCTAAAACACGAGCTATTAACATAACTTGTTCTTGATATAAAATAATACCATAAGTACTTTGTAATATTGGTTTTAATAAAATATGTTGCCATTTACTATCAGGATAACATATTTCTTCTCTACCATATTTACGATCAATAAAATTATCTACCATACCCGTTTGTAAAGGACCAGGTCTAAATAATGCTATTATAGCTACTATTTCTTCAAAATTTTTAGGTAATAAACGTTTTATTAAATTTCTCATACCATAAGATTCTAATTGAAAAATAGCAGTAGTATTAGCTTTATTTAGTAAAATAAAACTCTTCTCATCATCAAAATTAATACTATTTAAATTAAAATTAATAGAAGGATAACGTATTTGTATTAAATTAACACAATTATTAATAACAGTCAAAGTACGTAACCCTAATAAATCAAATTTAATTAAACCTATATATTCTATATCAATTTTATCAAATTGAGTTAATATTTTATTACTATCAATATCTTTATAAATAGGACAAAAATCAGTAATTAATGTAGGAGAAATAACTACACCACCAGCATGTCTACCAATACTTTTAATAACACCTTCCAATACGAAAGATATATCTATTAAAATTTTACACTCAGCATTAGATGAATATAAATATAACATTTTTGGTATATTTGATAATATATTACATAAAGTATTATTTATATGTCTAGGTATTAAACGGATTATTTTATCAACAAATATATAAGAATACCCTAAAACTCTTCCTACTTCCCGAATAACAGATTTAATAGTTAATTTATTAAAGACTACTATCTGTGCTACAGAATTTATTCCATATGTTTTTTCAATATGTTCAATTACTTTATCACGTGTTAACATACAAAAATCAATATCTAAATCTGGTAAAGATATTCGTTCAGGATTTAAAAAACGTTCAAAAAACAGCCCATATTTAATAGGATCAATATCAGTAATAGATAATACATATGCTACTAAAGATCCCGCACCTGAACCTCTACCTGGACCTACTGTAATATTATTTTCCCTAGCTCAAACAACAAATTCCATAACAATTAAAAAATAATCAAAATAATTCATACTATTAATAATACTTAACTCATATTTTAATCTCCTCATATAAATATATTTTTTTTTTATGTCAATAACATTAGATAAAAGTTTTTGACGTAAATTTTTATATGAAATATACACTAAATACTTACTTGCATTAGTAATTTTCCTATCATTAATAGGTACATGATATTTAGGTAAAAAAAAACCTCTATTTCTAAAAATAAAATTACATCTCTTTGCTATTTCAACACTATTAATTAATACCTCTGGTATATCTTTAAATATACTTACCATTTCTTTTTCAGTTTTAAAATATTGATGTTTAGTATAAGTAATATATTTATTTACTTGTTTTAATAAACACCTATAGTAAATAGCAGTACGTATTTTATTATAAAAAAAATCTTTTTTAGAAATAAATAATACTTTATTAGTAGCTACAAGAGGTATCTTAATATATGAAGATATATATAATAAAAATTGAATATGTTTATATTCATTTTCTATACCTATCCTATAAATTTGTAAATATAAACAATCCTTTAATTGTGTTTTCCAAAAAAATAATTTTTCTATAATATATTTCTGTTTCGTTAAATAAGGATAAATATCAAATAAAAAAATTAACCCTTGACAATATTCTATTATTCATGTTTGATATAATAATAATAATTTATTTTTATTCAAATAACTCATTTTATGACTTAATGTAATTAATTGAATAAGATTTTTATATCCTATATCATTCATAACTAAAATAACAAGAGGAAATAAATATTGAGGATCATTATCATGAATAAATACAGCATCTATACCAATAATAGGTTTAACACCTATTTTATAAAACATATTAAAAAATTTAACTAAACAAGATATGTTAAAATCATCAGTAATCGCTAAAGCCGGTACATTATATAATTTAACAATTTGTAATAATGAATTTAACTTACATAAACCATCTTTTAATGAATAATCACTATGTATATTAAGATGTATAAATTTAATATCATACATATATATTATGTTTATTATAATATGAAAGACATGTAATGGAATATATAAAAATATATATATTAAAATTTAATTTTTAAATATTTTATATATTAAATGACAAAATAATATTGTATATAAATATTTATTACTGGGTATAATACCCAGTAAAAGATATATAACAAAATAACTAAAAATACTAATTTACCATATTATTATTGAATTTATTATTAGAAGATAACATATTTTCATCAAATAATTGACGATGACTTTCTGATAATAACAACTTAGACAAACTAACTATATTAGATTCTTTATTAATTAAATAAATTATATCATCAGTAATATTAGTAATAGTATTATCACTATATATAACTACATTAGTATTTAAAACTAAATTATATTTATTTAATACATAGTTTTTTACTAAATTCTGAATATTAGTAATTAATACATGATATGTATATAAATTATCTTGATTTAATTTATTTTCTATATCACGTATTTCATTATAAATTTTATTACGTTGTATATTTATTGTATCTTTTGTATTTTCTATTTCTTCTTCAGTAATTAAATCTACTTTATCATTAACTTCTTTTTCTTCTTTATTAAGTTTTGCTATCTTATCATTAAATTTTACATAATTTAAATTAATCTGTTTATTTACATCTTTTAAAAATTTTTGATATACAACAGATTGTTTTAGTACTAAATCAATATCTAATATAGCTTTCTTAGCAATACTTAAAAATGGACAAAATACAAACATAAATAAAACTATAATACGCATCAATTTATTTTTCATCTTTAATAACCTAATTTAATATAAATAGTTAATATTTATTACTATTAAGAATTAGTAATATGTAACTGATAAATATTTACTTTATCATGTATTTCTCTTAATACAGGTAAACCAAATGAAACATTAATTACACCAAATGGTGTAGAAACTTTAAACACAATACCAGCAGATATTCTAAATATCTTATAAAATTGACTATACTTATGTGACTGTAAAATAGTTAGTATATGTTCATATAATAACTGATTATTAATAATTAAACCATTATCTACAAATAAAGACAAACGATAATAATCTTTATAAAAATTACCTAATCATTTATTTAATGGAATTGATAATTCAGTATTAAAAGATCACATAATATTTCCATGAAATAATGTACTAATATGACGACAATCCCAATAAAATTTATCATTACATTTTTTATGTATATCAGCATAATAAAAAATTGAATCTAAACTATCACGTTCAAATCCTCTTAAATAATTATGAACATATGGTGTAAAATATTCATATAAAGGTATAGTACTATTATGATAACTTTGTATATATCCTAAAAAATTATTAAAATTTAGAACAAAAGTATCTTTTTTATTTAAAGAAAAATATTTCTGTCACGTAAATGTCATTTGATAATATAAATTATCTGATACTAACAAAGCAATATTACCATTAAAATTTAAATAATGACCTGATACAGGAAAAATTATTTTCTTTAAATTATTAAAAGTATAATCAAAAGATAATTGTATTTGATTAATTTTATTTGATTTCAAATAAGGAATATTTACAAATTCATACTTTTTATAAGGATCATAACATAATTTCGGAGTAGAAGTAGGATCAGTTACATAACTAGGTTCTAAATTCCCTAAAACATCAATATGTTTATATTTAGATACATATCTAAAATTATAATTTGCTCCAAAAGCAATAGAGATTTTAGAATTATAATAATAAATTACTTCTTTACTCATATTTAAATTAATATCGGGATTAATATAACTATTTTTAACTAAATCATATTTATATATTATATTAAATTTATCATTAATATCAATATTATTATAATCATATAAACCAGGATAAGATCATGAAGTATTAATAATATATCTATTATTACCTTTAGTAAAATCAAAAATTAATGTATTATCTATACCGAAAAGATTTTTTTTAAAAAAAGAAAACTTATAATTTAATAAATTATTTCTATTTAATCCTAAATTAAAAGAAAAATTACCATAATTAATTACTTCTTTTATAGTAAAAGTAATATCTACAACATTAGTGTTCTGAACATTAATTTTTTTAATTTTCAATTTAACATCTTCAACAAATCCTGTTTTTAATAAATTTTGAATACTTAAATGTACTAACGATTCATTATATGTATTACCTTCTAATAAAAGAATTTCTTTACGTAAAATATTATCTTCCGTATAAACATTTCCTAATATCTTAATATTACGTACAGAAAATTTTTTCCCTAAATGTACATCAAATTTTAAATCTACATAAAAATCTTTTAATTTATGATGATCAATATTAATTACTACATTTAAATAACCTTGATTCTTATAAAAAGATAATAAATTTTCATAAAAATTATGAACAAAATCTGTAGTATAAATAATATTTGGTACAAAAAAATTTTCTTTTATTATTTTAGTTTGAGAATCAAATAAAAATAAATCATCCTGTATCGTAATATTTAATATTCTATATACTTCCCCTTCATATAAATAAATATACAAATCAATAAATTTATTATCTAATACTAATGATTTAACAACTCTTTTAATAGTAAAATCTAAATAACCTTTATTAAAATAAAAATATTTTAATTTTTGTAAATCATTTTCAAACTCATTAACTCTATAAATACTATTTACTATAGTATTATATAAAAAATTTTTATATACTTTAGTATATCAATTTTTAGTTAATTGTACATCATTAAACTTTTTATTACCAGATAAAATAATTTGACGTACCTTAGGTCATTTAAATTCTTTTAATATCACTTGTAAAATAATATTTTTATCTTTTAATGATATAAAGTTAAAATCAATCTTTACATCTATACCCTCTTTTTGATATCTAGTATAAAGATAATTTTTCATCATTAATAAATTATATGTATTTAACATATATTTTTTTTTAATATTAAATTTATTAAATATATCTATTAAAGTTTTATTATCAATATATTTATTATTAATAAATTGAATATCTGATATATTATCATTATATATTAATGAAAAATATAATTTATCTTTTATATAAGATCATTGAATGTCTTTAAAATTACCAGTATTATATAAATATTCTACTAATAAAGAAATATCTTTTTTATCTATCACATTACCAAATTTATCTAGTAATAAATGTGTATAGTAAATTTGATCAATTTTATTATTAAGTCCTATTAATGATATAGTACGTATGTTAATATCATTACTAGCGAATATTTTTATATTAAATAGTAATATTATTACTATTAGCAATAGTTTATTCATATTATTTATATATATTTAATATTTATTAAAATCTTTACTATAATTAAAAAATAAAATTCATATACCTACTATTATATCTTTATATAATACATATAAAAAGGTTATAAATAATAATGCTATACCAAAATATGTATATATATATTCTATTATAGAATTATTAATCCTAGTTAAAAAACGTATTAATAATACAACTACATTTCCACCATCTAATGGCATTATTGGTAATAAATTACATACAAATAAATTAATACTAAATATACTAATTAATAATATATAACGTAAAAATTCATATTTACTTAAAATAGTACGAAAAATATTAAAAAGAGCAACTGGACCAGTAAGCTGTTTTAAATTACGTATACGTCCTGTAAATAATGCAAATAAATGAACATAAATATATTTAATTAAAAAAAATATTTTATTAAAAGTATATTTAAATGATAATCAATAACCAATTTTACTAAAATATAAATAATCTCTTTGTATTTTTGTAAAATATTTATTAATATTATTATTTTTAATTAATAATGTATAAATATCTTCATATTTCATTTTTTTTACAAGACATTTACTATTCCTAATAATATGCAAAGTAATATACTTATCTTTATAAAAATCTTTATCTTTTAATAAATTAACAAAATTATTATATTTACTCACTAAATTATTATTAATCATATAAATTTGATCATTATTTACCAACAAAGATAAAAATTTATTACTAACATGAGGTAAAATATTTTTTACTAATAATATAGTATATATAAAAGAATTATTAATAAATGAAGAAAAATCTTTTATAAATTTAGATCTGGGGACCATATATTCAAAGATTTCATTAGTATTGAGATCTTTCATCATTAATAATAATTGTTCATCATGAATATTATTCAATATATATTGTATATCAATATTATTAATAACATTATAATTATTAATACTTAATAAATGATAATTACGAACACTAAAATTATTATTTTGAATATTATTATAATTATAATTTATCTTTTCTAATATAGGAGGTGTAATAGGATTACCAATATTAAATATAATAAAATATATTAATATAGATAATAATAAATTCATTATAGGACCAGATACTATAATAAATAATCTCGTTAAAAAAAAAATTATTTTTTCTTTATTAAAAATTGACTGTTGTAATTTAAAAGGATAAGATAAATAATCTATATTAGATTCTACATAACCTCCTAAAGGAAATAACCTTAATTGATAATTTGTATCACCTAAATAAATATTATATAATAACGGACCCATTCCTATAACAAATGAAGTAATAGGTATTCCTATAATTTTCATTGCTATTAAATGTCCTAATTCATGAAATATAATTATTAACATAATAGTTAATATTACTATTCCTGAAATTAACATATTTTTTAAAATATACATATATTTTTATATTTATATATAATGTATATATATAAATCCCAATATAAAATATTAATTAATAATATTATTAATTATAACTTTTATCTTTAATACAATATATTAATTCTTAATTATATAATTCATAAAATACTTAATATTTAATAACAATACATTGTATAATCAAAATATATTTATACATATAGACATATATTTCTATATAATATAGATAATTTAAATTATATTTTTATATATTAAATTAAAATAATTTCAAAAAATCTTTTAATCATAATATTATACAAATATACAAACATATATTTTTTATAAATAAAAAAAATTAATATTCATTTTTCTTACTTAGAAAAAGTTTCTGAATAATATTAATATATTTGTTAGTCAATATCTGTAATTCTTTATTCCATTTAATTTGTAAATCTTTACTTATTCTTTTTTTTCGATAAAAATTATCTATTTTATGTTTATAAAACTGTCTAATATGTCTAATAGATATTTTATATAATTCAGTTTTCTTTAAAATAAGTTTTAAAATTTTTTTTTTATCTTCTTCTGTTAAAGGTGATAAAGATACTAAAATATCTGTATGTTTAATAATGGGATTAAAACCTAAATTTGCTTTAATTATAGTATTTACAACTATTTGTATTAAAGTTATATCAAATAAAGATATTTTAAAAACATGAAAATTATCTTTAGTAATCTTAGCAAGATTTTTTAATAAATAATTTTTATTATATACATTTACCAATATATTAGATATAATATTAATATTTAAAAAATTAGTACGATATTTATATATAATATTTTTATATACATCAACACATTTTAACATTTTATTATTAATATTATTAATATTAATTATACACATAATTACATATCCTAATATTCATTATTTTTACTAAATCATTATATTTAACAGAAAAAATCTTATCGATATTTAAATAATATATATTATTTAAAATAGTATAAATAAAAAATATTATTTATCATCTAAAAAACTACGTAATATTCCAGATCTACTAGGATGACGTAATTTACGTAGAGCTTTAGCTTCTATTTGTCTAATACGTTCTCTAGTAACATCAAATTGTTTACCAACTTCTTCTAATGTATGATCACTATTCATATTAATACCAAAACGCATACGTAACACTTGAGCTTCCCTTGGAGTTAAACTAGATAAAATATTTTTAGTAACATAACGTAAATTATCTATTGTAGCTGATTCTAATGGTAATTCTAAAGAAGAATCCTCAATAAAATCACCTAAATATAAATCTTCATCTTCACTCACTGGTGTTTCTAAAGAAATTGGTTCTTTTGCTATTTTTAATATTTTACGTATTTTATCTTCTGGTATTAACATACGTTCAGATAATTCTTCAGACGTAGGTTCTCTTCCTAATTCTTGTACTATTTGTCTTGATATTTTATTTACTTTATTAATAGTTTCTATCATATGTACTGGTATACGTATAGTACGTGCTTGATCAGCTATAGATCTAGTTATAGCCTGACGTATCCATCAAGTAGCATATGTAGAAAATTTATAACCTCGTCTATATTCAAATTTATCAACTGCTTTCATTAAACCTATATTCCCTTCTTGAATTAAATCTAAAAATTGTAATCCTCTATTAGTATATTTTTTTGCTATTGATATTACTAATCTTAAATTAGCTTCTACCATAGTTGCTTTGGATAAATGTATTTTTTTCTCATTTAAAAGAATATATTTTTTTAAATGTTTAAACAAACATATTTTATACCCTATATAATTTTCAATTTTTTTTAAAAACATGAATTTAATTTTTAATAATTTAATTTGCTTAACTAAATTAGATGATCATAATCTTATATTACTATTAATAATATTAAATATTAATTTCATATTAATTAAATTATTATGTATATAAAAATGTTTTTTAGATATCAATAAATTTTTAATACATATGTATTTTATATCTTTTTCAGTAATATCAATTAAATAAATAATTCTTTTTACTTTTAATAATAATAAATCTAATTGTTTTGGAGATAACTTAAAACACATAAAAATACTAACTAATTGATACAATTCATATTTTGTATATGGATGTTTATAAGTATATTCCTGTAATGAATGAATAAACCTATTATATTGATACAATAACTTATCAAACTTCTGATTAATATAATACACAGCAATCTGATTATTATCTAATGTAATATTTTTATATATTTGATTAATATCCAAAAAATATTCAACATTATGTAAAAAAAAACATTTTCTACCATTATTATAATTAATAATACCACTAATTAAATCACATAAACGTAATTTACCATTTTTAACTAAAACATATCTATTTAAAAAACATTTAATTAAAATATATAATTTAGATAATGATAATTGAGTTTCTCTAATATAATTTTCAATTTGTTTAGCTATAGATATTTCATCAAATTTAGTTAATAAATTTACAGTACCCATTTCTTTTAAATACATACGTACTGGATCATTTCCTTTACTCAAACTATTTCCTATTTTAGATAAAACTTTTTTTATCATTGTTAACCATTTAGTAAATAATACTAATATTAAATAAATTAAAATTATTTAATAATATTCTTATTAAGAAATATCCATAATATTCATTAATAATATTAAATTTATATATTATATATATAAAAAATATATTTAATAAAATATTATTTATAATAATATTTATGCAAAGACAAATTTTTAATTTTTAATAAAGATCACAATTGTTTTTGTTCTATACTATTTAAATCTCTATTTTTATTAATCATAATAATTTTATCAATTTGTTTATTAATAAAAAATATTTTTAATTTTACTAACATTTCTAAAAATACTAATTTTTGATTATTTTCTATAAAAATAAAATTATGAGTAAATAATTTGTATAAATAACATTTAATTCTTTTTTTATGAAATTTTTCAATAATTAATACTGATGTAACATGTTTATATTTTAAACAAATATTAACAATATCAATAAATAATAATATACATATATGTCAATATATCCCTTCATAGCTATCTAAATTAACATATTTACTAAAATATGGATTAATTAAAATTAAATAAATTAAACTACGAAAAAAATGAAATTGTCTCTGTATCAAACATTTATTAATCTTTTTAGAAAATATAAACTGTAAATTATAAAAATTTTTTTGATAATAATGTATAAGCTTATTCTGTAACTCAATTTTTAAAAATATTTTAATTATACGTGATTTAATCAAAGAAATAAAAGTAAATAATTTACTAGTTAATAAAATTTTTTTCTGATATGGTAAATAAGATACACCTATGTTATACAACATAAACAATACTTCATAAATAGAACGAGCATGTTCTATTCTAGATAAAAATTTTTCTTTACCTTCTTTACGTATTAAAGTATCAGGATCTTCATCAACTGGTAAAAACACAAAAAAGGAACATTTATTTTCTGTCATATAAGGTAATATCTTTCTTAAAGATGCTTTAATAGCTAACTGTCCAGTTTTATCACCATCATAACAAAAAATAATTTTATTTGTATATTTAAATAATATTTGAATCTGTACATCATGCACAGATGTACCTAATAACCCTACAGTATAATTAAAACCATATGTATGTAGAACTATTACATCAATATATCCTTCTACAACTAAAATTTGCTTTAATCTATTGTATTTATGTATTACATAATATAAACCATATAGATACTGTTTTTTATGATAATACAAATTATTCATAGAATTAATATATTTATTATTATTACTACTATATAAAACTCTACCTCCGAAAGCTACAACATTACCATGTATATCATGAATAGGAAAAATAATTCTATTAATAAATCTATCACAAATGATATTATATTGATTTTTATTAACTATACCTAATTTTAATCATATATTTATATTATGAAATTTTATATAATGATTTATGAATTTAGTAACTAAAGGCATATAAGAAAAACCAATAGAAAATTTCATAATTCAATATAGAGTTATACCCCTTTTAAATAAAAATTTCCTTACAAAAGATAAATTTTTTTGATATAACAGAGTATTAGTATATAATGTATTATATCTTTTCATAAAAATAAAATATTTATTCTGAAAACTACTTATAGTACAAAAAAAATTTCTTTTATTTTCTGTTGTATACTCAACTGATATATTTAAAATATTTGCTATTTCATAAATACTATCTACAAAATTTAAATGACAATATTTCATAATAAAATCAATACTATTACCACTAATTTTACATCCAAAACAATAAAAATATTTTAACTCTTTATTCACAATAAAAGAAGGATTATGATCTTCATGAAAAGGACAACATGCTTTATAAAATTTACCTATTTTCTTTAAAGAAATTTTAGAAGAAATAATTTTAACAAGATCACTATCTTGTACTAAACGTTTAATAAATATTTTTGATATATATTTCATATATAGACTAAACAAATATATTATTTATAATATAAAAATATTCCTAAGTACTTTATCTATAATAATGTTTTATTTTATCACGTGCTATTTTTTTACAATGTCTTTTAACTGCTGAAATTTTCGCTCTTTTACGAATAGTAGTAGGTTTTTCATAAAATTCACGTTTACGTACTTCAGTTAATATACCAGATTTTTCACACAAACGTTTAAATCTACGTAATGCTATTTCAAAAGATTCATTATTTTTTATTTTTATATTAGGCATACTACTAACATCTCCTTAAATAAAACAATATTTTTTTTATATATATATTATATATCAAAAATTTTTCATATATAAAATAATATGTTAATCTTAGCTATAGATACATCTTGTGATGAAACTGCAATTAGTATATATAATACTTTAACAAAAATATTTACTAATAAAATTTATAATCAAATAAAAATACATGAAAAAACCGGTGGTATTATACCTCAGAAAGCTACATACTATCATTATATAAATATCATTCCTTTAATAAAAACATTACTCAATAAAAATAATTTATCTATAAAAAATATCCAATTAATTGCTTATACTGCTGGACCAGGTTTAGCTAATTCATTATTAATAGGAGCTACAACAGCAATTAGTTTATCTTATTTGTATAAAATTCCTTACATAGCTATTAATCATCTAGAAGGACATATTTTATCAGTCATGTTAAATAAAAAAAAACCTAATTTCCCTTTTATTTCTTTATTAATATCTGGAGCTAATACATTATTAATTTTAGTAAAAAATTTTAATAAATATAAAATTTTAGGTAAATCTCTAGATGACTCTATTGGTGAAATATTAGATAAAATTTCTTCTTTAATGAAATTAGGTTTACCTGGTGGTAAACAAATCTCACAAACTGCTAAATTAGGACAAAAATATTTTATTTTTCCTAAACCTATGTATAATCAAAATAATCTTAATTTCAGTTTTTCTGGACTTAAAACACATATAACTAACTTATGATATAAACTAAAAAAAAAAATAAATATTAATACATTAAAACAAAATATTTCATATACTTTAGAAAGAACTATATACCAAATTTTAATCAAAAAAACTAAAAAAGCACTAAACCAATACAAAATCAAAACATTATCTTTAGTAGGTGGAGTTAGTGCAAACAAAACATTACAAAAAAAAATATCAGCATGAACAAAAAGACATAACATACAATTATATACATTACCTACTAAATGATGTACAGATAATGCGGATATGATAGCTTATACTAGTTGAATTATATTCAACAAAAAAAAGTTTATAAAAAATAATTGAGTTATTAAAACAAATCATAAATTACCATTAAACACATAAATATTTTCGATATTAACTAAATATTTTTTTCATAAATAATTCTAAAGATTTTATACGTAAATATCTCATGTGCTGAGCAATATATTTACCTTGATATCCTAATTTAATTACATCATCACTTATAATTTGACATGTATTTTGATAAAAAATTAACAAATAATGATCTAAAATTTTTAATAACATTTTATTTTTAAATGGAATAAAAAACATTACTTTCAAAAATAATAAAAATTTATTTAAGAAAAAAGAATGTCTTCACACATTCATAATATGAAATATATCCATAATTAATATAGTTATTTTTTGTTTCCTATCATAAAAATATATAAGATATAATATATTAATTATCACTTTATATAATATATAAAATTTCTTAGTAATATTAAATCTTTTACAAAATAAATGAACTAATTTTAATAAATAATTTTTATTTAAAAAAAATTCATGTACTAAAAAAGTTTTATAAAAAAACAAACATAAAAAAACAAAACGTAAATCTAAAGTTAAATTCATACTAACAATAATTTTAAAAATTTTTTTAAAATAATGACATATATATGTAGAATCAAAAATATCAATAAGTTCTGGAAAACTAATATTTAATGCTCCACATTTATATAAAATTAAAAAATAAAAACTAGGTGCAGTAGAATTAAGACCTTTTACTGTTTCTTTCCAAATCCTTTCAGGTATTATATATAATAATTCACCAGAACGAACTATTCACATAAGTAATTTAAAAGTATTATCATCAATAACAAATTTTAAATTATAAAAACGAGAATATAATTGAGCTACTCTAAAAATACGTAATGGATCATCTATAAAATTAAAAGATACATGTTTAATTAATCTATTATTTAAATCTTGTATACCATTATAAGGATCATATATCTTACCATATAAATCTATAGCAATAGCATTAATAGTTAAATCTCTTCTAAATAAATCTTCTTCTAAGGTAACAGACACAGAACTATCACAAATAAAACCACAATATCCTTTACCATTTTTAATTTCTGTACGTGCTAAAGCATACTCTTCATTAGTTTTAGGGTGTAAAAATACTGGAAAAGAATTACCAACTTGTCTATAACCTAAAGATAACATCTCATTTATAGTAGACCCTACTACTAATCAATCTTTATCACGTACTTTTAATCCTAATAATTTATCTCTTACTGCTCCTCCTACTAAATAAATTTTCATAACAATCTCTAAATTATTAATTTTAGTTGATATATAATTTAGCTATTTATTCCTACTATTATAGTAAAATATAATAAAATATTAAGTTATATGAAACATATGTAATATATCATTACTTAACAATCCTTGACGTATTTCTTTCAAAGCTTGTATAATAGGTTTATTTATATATTTTTTATCTATTAATATATTATTCAATTCAAATTGAATTTGACGAGCTCTATAAGCTGCTATTAATACTAGATGGAATCTACTTTCTATATTATTCAATATTATTATATTAAATTTATATTTAAAATTTTAATAATTTAAATAAAATATTCTTTAAAAATTTTATTTAAACTAAAGAAAATGTTTCACACAAGAAATATCTAATTTATTATAAAGTTTTTGATATGTCAAAATCTTATGATTTAATAAAGGATATTTTAAACTATGTCAAGTTAATTCTATATTTAAAAAAATTTCTATTCTTTTACATAAATCAGGAACTATAGGAAATAAATAAATCGATATTATTCTAAATATATTAATTATAGTAGTACAAAAACGATGTAATTGTTTTTTTTTACTATCATTATGAAATAATAATCAAGGCTTATATTCATTAATATAAATATTTACACTATCTAACAAATTATTAATGATATTTAATACTTTCTTATAATTAAAAGAATTAAAATAATAACTAATTATACCTGATTGATTAACTATCATATCATAAAAACTACAATTATATAATTTATCAGCTAAATAATTGT
The DNA here is from genome assembly GCA_036689535.1 of Candidatus Stammera capleta. Taxonomy (GTDB): domain Bacteria; phylum Pseudomonadota; class Gammaproteobacteria; order Enterobacterales; family Enterobacteriaceae; genus Stammera; species Stammera capleta_AK. Next base: position 249,447 of record CP144850.1, read on the forward strand.
CAAATTTCACAATAAAAAACTTAGATATTCTAGAAGCTATATTTACAAATTTATTAACAATACCTGTATTTATTTTAGTAATAAAATCATAAATATTAAAATTAATATCTTTCACAGACATAGATAATTTACTAGCTAAATAATATCTTAAACTATCTGAATCAAAATATTTTAATCATTTTTTAATAGTAATAACATTATTAGTAGATTTTGAAATTTTTGAATAATTAATTAACAAATGACCATGAACAAATAATTTACTGGGTTTATTATAATGTAAAATATTTAAAATTATTGGTAACAAAATTCCATGATGATATAAAATATCTTTACCAAAAATATAATAAATCTTATAATCATCAGATTTTTGTTCTCAAAACAAATTAAATAAATGAATATTATTATTCTTACAATAATATTGAAAATTACTAATATAACCTAATAAAGCATCTAATCAAACATATATAAATTTATTAATAATCAAAAAATTTGGAGTTTGAAAACCAAAATAAGGAATATCTCTAGTTATATTTCAATCACATAATTGCGTTTTTAATCAAATATTCAATTGTTTGAATATTATTTTTTGTAAATGACATACAGATAATCACTTAATTAAACAATTTTTAAAAGATGATATCTTCATAAAAACTTGTTTAGTTAACTTGAGTATAGGTATACTATTACTTAATATTGATATAGGATGTAATAAACCATATTCTTTATATGTATTACCACAATTATTACATATATCACTATATTGATTAAAAGATTTACATTGACTACATTGTCCTTTAATCAACCTATCTGATAAAAACATTTTTAATTTAACATCATAAAACTGATAAATATTTTTAATATATATTAATTTGTCCCTAATCAAAATATTTAAAAATTTTAATAATAATAAGTAATTCTCATTACTATGTGTAGTATGATAATTATCATGAATAATATTTATTAATTTAAAATCTCTTAAATGACTTCTATAATACCTATTAATCATACATTGTGGTTGAATATTTAACTCACGAGATTTTAATAAAATAGCTGTACCATGTGTATCATCAGAACAATTAAAATAAATTTTATTTATTCCTAACAATCTCTGATGTTTTACTCAAATATCTGCATATACATGCTCCATAATATGACCAATATGTAAAGATCCATTAGCATATGGAAACGCACAATAAATTAAAATATTTTTCATAATATACTTCGACTAACAACTAATATTTATACAATTTTAAATTATAAATATTATTATTATAAATATTTTTATTTATACTCGGTGAGAGAGGATTTGAACCTCCGACCTACTAGTCCCAAACCAGTTGCGCTACCAACCTGCGCTACTCACCGTTATATTATTTAATATAAAGGTGGTTAATGGGACTCGAACCCATGACAACCGGAACCACAATCCAGCACTCTACCTACTGAGCTATAACCACCATATTTAAAAAATATTATTTATACTAATAACATATTTTAATAACAATATTTATTTATCTATAATTATATATATTATATAGTAACATAAAATAAAAATAAATATAAAAAATAATCATATGAAAAAATTCATCAATTCAATATATTTTTTAAGAACTATTAATCCTAATTAATAATATTTAATATTATAAATAATAAAAAATTATACAATTAAATAATTAAGATCTCTTCATCATTTCAAAAAAACTATCATTAGTTTTAGTCATAGATAATTTTTTTATTAAAAATTCCATAGCATCAATTTCATTCATAGGATTAATAATTCGTCGTAAAATTCACATTTTATGTAATTCTTCTACAGTAGTTAATAACTCTTCTTTACGAGTACCAGACTTATTATAATCAATAGCAGGAAAGATACGTTTTTCTGCTATTTTTCTAGACAGATGTAATTCCATATTACCAGTACCTTTAAATTCTTCATATATTACTTCATCCATTTTAGAACCAGTATCTACTAAAGCAGTAGCTATAATAGTTAAACTACCACCTTCTTCTATATTTCTTGCTGTACCAAAAAATCTTTTAGGTCTATGTAAAGCATTAGCATCTATACCTCCAGTTAATACTTTACCTGATGCTGGTACTACTGTATTATATGCTCGAGCTAATCTCGTAATAGAATCTAATAAAATTATTACATCTTTTCTATGTTCTACTAATCTTTTAGCTTTCTCTATCACCATTTCTGCTACTTGTACATGTCTTAAAGGTGGTTCATCAAAAGTAGAAAAAATTACTTCTCCTTTAACTGTACGATACATATCAGTAACCTCTTCAGGTCTTTCATCAATCAATAAAATAATTAATACACAATCAGAATGATTATGACTAATACTTTTTGCAATACTTTGTAATAAAACAGTTTTACCTGCTTTAGGAGGAGCTACTATTAAACCTCTCTGTCCTTTACCAATAGGAGCAGCTAAATCCAATATTCTTGTAGTTAAATCCTCTATAGTACCATTACCTTTTTCCATATACAATCTACTGTTAGCATGTAAAGGAGTTAAATTTTCAAATAAAATTTTATTTTTATTATGACTAGTAGGTTTATCATAATTAATAGTATCTACTTTTAATAAAGCGAAATATCTTTCTAAATCTTTAGGAGGTCTTATTTTACCAGTAATTGTATCTCCTGTACGTAACTTAAACCTTCTTATTTGACTAGGTGATACATATATATCATCAGGGCCAGCTAAATATGAACTATCAGAAGATCTTAAAAAACCAAAACCATCTTGTAATATTTCTAATACACCATAACCAAAAATATCTTCACCACCTTTAGAATGTTGTTTAAGAATAGAAAAAATAATATCCTGTTTACGCATTCTAGATAAATTTACCAAAGATATTTTTTCACCTAAAATGACTAACTCTGACACTGACATACTTTTTAATTCAGTAAGATTCATAACCATTTAATAAAATATTACTATTTACTCTCGTAAAAATTATTTAATATTAAATTTGAATGTTATTAAAATTAAATAAAATCTATAATAATTGTTATAAATATATATTTATATATATAAAAATATATATACTAGTACTTAAATACTAAACAATATTATTAATTTCTAAAAATTTTATAACATCTGATTGACTTAATAAACCTATTTTATTAGCTATTACTTTCCCTTGATTAAATAAAATAATTGTAGGGATACTTTTTATATTATATTCATGACTAATATGTATAGCTTTATCTACATTAAGTTTAAATAAATTTAATTTAGTTTGTAATTGACTAATAGCATTTTTTAAAATCGGTAAAAAACTTACACAAGCATTACATCATTTAGCACTAAACACCACTAAAACATTTTCTTTATTCTTTAATACCATCTCTTTAAAATTAAGATCATTTATTTTTATATATTCTATACTCATTATAGACCTCTAATTTATGTTATTTTTATATATATTTAAAATAATAATCATAAAAATATTATATATAAATATATATAATTAATAAAATTTTTATTTAATATATTTATTTAATTAAATACCACAAAACATATATTTATCTAAAAAATAATAATTTTAATTAATCTAATAAAATATTATTACTCATAATAATATTTGTTTATTTATCTATATATAGATATATATTAATTGTCATATATATTACAAATATATATATGAAAATTATTAATAATAAAAATGAAATATATAATTAGTAATTATTACATAATGTAATTTCATATATAATCAAAATTAATAAAGAAATTTATAAAAACTAAATTAAATATACTTATTATAAAATATATATATCATTAATTTTTATAAAATATTTAAGAATAATTAAATATATATAATTAGATAATTATTAATTATAATGATTAAAAGTTTATATAAATATTAAAAACTTATCATTTAATAAATAATATTAAATTCATATTAATTTTACATATAAAATTATATAGTTAATAACTATTGATTATTAATCAATACTATTGAATAACTTATTTTAATTATATACTTAATAAAAAATAAAATATAAAAAATATTTTATAAAGAATTAAGTCAATTAATTTCATTTAACCATAAACTAGGATTTTTTGTTTCTAATATTACTGGCATATTATCAAATATAATATTACGTACTAACCAATAAAAAATAATATTACCTAATAAACTATTTCTTAATTCATCATGTCTATCTTTCTTACTAGCAAAAGATCCTTTACTACCATTTAAATGAATACCTTTTAAATATTTAATACCTATAATTCGATTAAAATCATTAAAAACTTTTTCACAATCATAAAATGTACGTAAATCATATCCTGCTACAAAAGCATGACATGTATCTATACATACTCCTATACGACTTTTATCTTCTACAGAATCAATAATTTGTGCTATATGTTCAAATTTATATCCTACATTAGTTCCTTGACCTGCAGTATTTTCTAATACTATAATAATTTTTTTAGTTTTTGCCAAAATATAATTAATAGAACAAGCAATTGTTAATAAACATTTATCAAGAGATAACATATTTAAATGACTACCTGGATGTATATTTATATATCGTAATAATAAATCATCACAATAATTAATTTCTTTTATTAATAAATCTCTAGATTTAGATAAAATATATCTATTATAATGACCTAAATTAACTAAAAAACTACCATGAGGTAAAATATATTTATTAGAAATATTATATTTTCTACATTCTAAAATAAAATTATTAATTTCTGTATTAGATATATATTTATATCATTTAATATTACTACCTAAAAAAAAGGAAAAGGCTTTAGCATTAATAGAAAATGCACGTATTACAGTTTTATCTATACCATATAAAGAACTAACATGAGCACCTATATATTTATTATTTAATTTTAAATGAGTCATAAAAACTTTTGTATAATATTGTTATATTCATATATAATGAATATATAAATTAATTTTTTTATATAATATAAATATACAAAAAATGTATATTTTCATATATCCATATTAAATAAAACATTATGCATACTATATCTTTACTAGCTTATTTAAGAAAAAAAATAGGAACTAAAAATAGTAGAAAATATCGAAAAAAAATATTAATACCTGCTATTATTTATAAACATCATAAAAAAACTTTATTAATTAATATATCTCATAATATTTTTTATCCAATTTTTAATAAAATTAATATATATAAAAAATTTTTTTTATTAATTATCAAAAAACAAAAAATACTAACATATATTAAAAATATACAAAATCATCCATTTAAACCTAAAATTTTACATATTGATTTTATCTATCAATAACTCAGTAATTACTAGGCCGTACAGGAATTGAACCTGTGACCAATTGATTAAAAGTCAACTGCTCTACCGACTGAGCTAACGACCCATATATATCAACATTATATATAAAAAATAATTTTTAGTCTATAATATATAAGAATATATATTCATATTCATTAATAAAATTTTATATAAAATATTCTATATTTATATAATAAAAAATATTATTTTTAATATATATATTTAATATATATAAATATTAAAATAATAATAAATATTATTATTTAATTATAATAAAAATTATGAATAACAAAATTATTATAAGTTTAATTAAACTTATAAATAAACAAAAAAAATTTTTAATTGGTTTTAGTGGAGGTATTGATTCTACAGTTTTATTACATGCATTATATACAATTAATAAACAATATTCTCAAATTTCTATAAGGGCTATTCACATTAATCATTATTTCAATAAAAATTCTACAAAAATAGCTGTTCATTGTAAAACAATATGTAATCAATGAAAAATACATTTAATACAAGAACATATTAATTTATCATTTGATAGTAATAAAGAATCTCTATATCGTAAAAAAAGATATGATTTATACAAAAAATATTTACTACCAAATGAAATTATTCTCACTGCACATCATCAAAATGATCAATGTGAAACATTATTACTTTCACTTAAAAGAGGTAGTGGCTTAAAAGGATTAGCAGGAATACATAAATATATTTTTATTAAAGATAAACTAATTATCGTTAGACCATTTTTATATATTCCTAAATATATAATAAATATGTATGCTATAAAAAACAAATTAAAATGAATAGAAGATATTAGTAATAATAATATTAATTTTGATAGGAATTTCCTACGTTGTTCAATTTTACCTCAAATTATTAACAAATGACCATCTTTTATAAAAACAACTACTAGATGTAGTAAAATATGTTATCAACAAAATAAATTAATTACATTACTCATTGATAATCTTATACCCACTAACTATTTTAAAAAAAAAAAAATTTCTTTAATACCAATAATTAATTTACAAAAAGAAATACAAATTTATATACTAAAAAAATGAATAAATGAATATATTTCTATCAATATTAGTTATAAATGAATACATATATTATGAAATAATATTTTTATGAAAAAAAAAATAAACAAATATTATAAAATATGTATAAATAAATATTTTATTATTTGATATAAAAACTATTTATATCTTACTAAAAATATACAATGATATAAAGAAACTTCTTTCATATGAGATAAAAAAAAAACAAAATTTGTTTTACCTTATCAATTAGGTTTTTTAAAATGATATAAAAGCAATAATAATTTATATAATATTAGGAAACCTTATAAACATGAAATTATTTATGTTAAATTTAACATACAACAAAAAATAACAATTTTAAACAAAAATATACAAAGAATTAAAAATATATGACAATCATATAATATAAAACCATGAAATAGAAAACTAACTCCTATAGTATATTATAATGAACTACCTATAGTATGCCCGAATCTTTTTATTACTAAAGAAAGCCAAATATATAATTTTAAACTTAATTATACTATTAAATGATATAAAAATAATTTAATTAATTAAAAAAATTATACAAAAAATTATATATACAAGATAAAGAAATAAAATGTGTTATTTGATTTAATCTATCTCTTATTTCTATTAAATTATTAATTATAGTTTTATGACTTAATATCATTATAATAGGTATTCCTAATAATTCCAAATCAGTTAACATCTGTCCATAAAATAATTTACGATCATCTAAAATTACTTTAATTTTATGTATTTTACAATATCTATAAAGTTTATTTACTAATAAAAATAATTTATTATAATTATACATATCAATTGGTAATATCCCTATAACTCAATTAGCTATTGATAAAGGTCAAATAATACCTTTATTATCATGATAATGATCAACAATAGCAGCTACTACACGTGTTATTCCTATACCATAACATCCCATATATAAATGACTTAAATGAGAAAAATGATTATGTTGTAAAAAATTCTTGATATACTTATCAGATAATTTGAAAATATGCCCTAACTCAATAGAAGAAAAAATATTTTTTTTATTTACATAATTTATAAAACATGCATCTTTTTTTTTCATACTAAATATATTTATATTATAACAAATATCAACAAACTGACAATTTTTAATATCTATAAATCAATTAACATTAATAAATAAATAATTATTTTTTCCAGATCCTATAGTAAAATATTTATAATAAAAAATATGATAATCTACAATTACTGAATAATTTTTTATCAAAGGACCTAAAAAATATTTTTTTAAACCTAAATAATGATATATTTTTATATCACTTAATATACTAATATTAATAGCTAATGGATAAATTTTATATAATTTATATATATCTATTTTAGATTTAATTGGGAACATTACAAACACTAAAAAAATTTTTTTTACATAAGTAATTTTTACTAATTTAGTAAATACAAACTGATAATAATCTAAAAAAACTTGTTTAGTATATACTTTATGAGATATTAAATATAATATCTTTTCAGAATAAAAATTTTTACTATATATTCTATAATTTCGTAAATTATTCTGGAATAACTCAGCATATGAATAAATTATATTATTATAGTTAATAACTAACTTATCTTCCCCATATTTTGATAAAGAATGAAATTCATGAGATTCAATACCACCCATAGAACCACAATTAGCTATATTAAAAAAAATATTTAAACCTAATTGATTAAAAATTTTTAGATATATATCAAACATTACATTATAATATTCATGTAAACAATTTAAAGTTTTATGAAAAGAATAAGCATCTTTCATAATAAACTCTCTTGATCTAATTACCCCTGCTCTAGGTCTTAATTCATCCCTAAATTTAGTCTGTACTTGATAAAAACTCTTAGGATACGTATCTGTACTAAAATTATCTAATATAATTTTTGTTATTAATTCTTCATGAGTAGGTGCAAGAATAAATTTTTTTTTATTTCGATCTAAAACTTGAAATAAATCTTGGCCATATTGATAATATCTATTACTTTGTAATCATAAATAATCAGGTTGTAAAATAGGCATTAAAAGTTCTAATGCTCCTATTTTATTCATTTCATATTTAATAATTTGAATAATATTATTAATAATTTGTCAACCACTAGGTAATCAAACATAAATACCAGTTGATATTTTACGTATTAAACCACCTCTACACATTAAATTAACAATTTTATTCTTTTTATCAAAAATATTCATAGATGTAAATAAAGAATATTTAGTTAGTTTCATATATGTATAAATATTACTTATTTTTTAAAGAAAGCATATTCCCTAAAAAACATCCTCCTAATAAATGTAAATGTAAATACTCAACAATTTGACCACCATATTTTTTACAATTAATAATAATACGATAACCATCTTTACTTAAATTTTTCTCTTTAGCTATAAGAGAAGCTACTAATAAAAGTTTACCTAAAATATATATATGTTTATATGTAACTTTATTCATATTCTTAATATAAATATTAGGTATAATTAAAATATGGCAAGGTGCTAAAGGAACCTTATCATAAAAAGCTGTTACATATTTATCTTGATAAATTAAATCAACTTTAATTTTTTTATTAATAATTTGACTAAAAATCGTTTTTTTATCCATAAATATACCTAAAATATTTTTTATTGTTACTAAAAAAATTACTTATATACACAATTAACAATAAAAATTAAAAATAAATTAAATATTTTTTATATATATAAAAAATAATATTTACTAATGAATATATTATATATTATAATATAACTAATTATACACATGAATACTATTTCAAATATATAATTAATACTATGAGTTAACCTTATAAAGGTCTATAGCTCAGTCGGTAAGAGCACACCCCTGATAAGGGTGAGGTCAGCGGTTCAAATCCACTTAGACCTATATATAAAAATTTAGGGGTATAATTTAACTGATAAAATAGTGGTCTCCAAAACCAAAAACTGAAGGTTCGACTCCTTCTACCCCTGTTAAATAACACTCCTCAAAAAATATATTAACATAATTCATATGAATAACATATTCAAAAATATTAATATTTACGTTAAAAAATATATCAGCCCTATATTACAAATACACGGAGGAAATATAAAAATTATTAAAATAGACCCTCAAAATACCTTATGAATACAATTGACAGGTCAATGCCTATCATGTAATATGTCATGACATACCATAAAATATGAAATTAAACAAAAAATAACATCTAATTTTCCACAAATTAAACATATAAAACATATATAAATTTATTTACGTGAAATATAATGATCATTTCAAGTATTTATTTTAATTAAATCCCCTAACTTAACAAATAAAGGTACTCATATATAATATCCTGACACCAATTGTGCTAATTGTTGTTTTTTATGAATAATTTTATTACTTAATTTAATTACTTTTATATAAATATAATGATCTATAATTAATTCTATAGGTCGATTGTTTCATAATACAATCTGATATTCATAATCTTTAACTAAAAATTTATATTTATTATTAATCACTATTTTATTTAAAATAATTAAATCTAAAGTTTTTTTATGTAAAAAATATCAGTTCAGTCCCGTATGATATAAAAATATATATTTATCTCGAATAACATTCGCTATTTGTAAAGAATTAAAATTTTTAAAATTTTTTACCACTAAACTAGTAGTTAATATATTACGTAATTTAATCCGTACAAAAGATTGTCCTTTACCTGGATTAATAAAATTAAAAGATTCTATATTATATAAATTATTTAAATAAACTATTTTCAAATTAATTTGAATATTATTCTTACTAAGCAACATAATATTTACAATAAAACTAAAAATATATCCATATTTTATAATAATACTAAGTATAATATATAATTATATATATATTATCTTATCCCGAAATAAACCATTAATAGATATTAACAATATAATTAATAAAATATTTTTTCTTAAAAAAATGAAAATTATATATTTTAATAATTTAAATTATATCAATAATTCTTATATTATTTTAGGTATGTTTCAAAAAAATATACTGAAAAATATACAACTTCTATATATTAATAAAAGTTATTACAATATTAATGATAAAATATTAGAATATAATTTTAAAGGAAAATTAAATACTCATATAGTCATACCATACCCTAATAATATACCAAATATCTTAATTATAGGATGTGGTAATATTCATACTATTAATATCTCTACATATAAAAAAATTATAAGATATTCTTGAAACATTATAAACAATAATCAATATTCGCATATTATATATCACTTATATACATTAAATATAAAAAATATATATTTTAGTAAAAAAATACAAATTATTATTAATATTTTTGAAAAATTAAATTATAATTTTAATATATTTAGAAGTAAACAAAATAAAACACCAAAAACAATATATATTAATTGAGCAACTAAAAATAATACACGAATAATCTCACTTACTAAACATATAGTTAAACAAAATCTTATTATCTGTAAAGGTATTAAACATAGTAAAAATCTAAGTAATCTACCTGCTAATATATGTAATTCCTATTACATAGCTAAACAAATACAAAAAAAAATTAATAATAAACATACATATATTAAATTTTTAAACAAACAAGATATTATTAATAACAAAATGTATGCTTATTTAGCTGTAGGACAAGGATCACATAATAAACCTTTAATATCTATTATTCACTATCAATATAAATGTAATATACAACCTATAATTTTAATAGGTAAAGGTGTCACATTTGATTCAGGTGGAATATCTTTAAAACCAGCATTAAATATGCATCATATGAAATACGATATGGCAGGAGCTTCAGCAATATATGGTATTATGTATATAATAACACGTTTAAAACTAAAACTTAACATTATTGGTATATTATCATGTACTGAAAATATGTTAAGTAGTAAAGCTACTAGACCAGGTGACATAGTAACTAGTATGTCAAAAAAAACTATAGAAATTACTAATACTGATGCAGAAGGTAGATTAATTTTATGTGATACTTTAACTTATGTTAAAAAATATAATCCTAATATAGTTATTGATATAGCTACCTTAACAGGTGCCTGTTCTATTGCACTAGGTGATCAAATTAGTGGATTAATGTCTAACAATAGAAAACTTACTCAAGCTTTATTAAAAGCCAGTAAAATATCTCATGATTATATTTGAGAATTACCTATATTTAAAAAATATAAAACCTTATTAACATCTAAAATAGCTGATATTAAAAATTGCGCTTCTACATCTGTAGGAGGTACAATAGTCGCAGCATATTTTCTTTCTCTTTTTACAAAAAAATACAAATGAGCACATTTAGATATAGCTAATACTGCTTGGAATAAAAAAGGAGCTACAGGTAGACCTATTAAATTAATTATACAATTTTTATTAAACTTTATTAAAAATAAATATCAAATATAATTTTATCTATATCTAAAAATGAAAAAAATATACCAAAGAAATATTATAGAACCTATATTATATAAGTGATGAAAAGAAAAACAAATAAATAAAAATAATACATCAAAAACATTCTCTATAATTATGCCACCACCTAATATCACAGGTAATCTCCATATAGGACATGCTTATCAACAAACAATAATGGATATTATTATCAGATATAAAAAAATGTCTAAATACAAGACATTATGAATAATGGGTATTGATCATGCTGGTATAGCTACACAAACTTTAGTAGAAAAAAAAATTAAAAAAAAATATTCTATATATTCTAAATTATTTTTAATAAAACAATTATGAAAATGAAAAAAAAAATACGAAAAAAAAATTTTAGCACAAACCAAATTATTAGGTAGTTATATTAACTGAGATCACATATACTTCACATTAGATTCTAAATTTAATTATGCAGTAAAAACTGCTTTTATAACACTATATAATAATAAATTAATTTATCAAGATAAAAAAATTATATCTTGAGATACTCAATGAAAAACTGTTATATCAGACTCAGAAATCATTACACACACAAAACAAATACCTCAATGAATACTAACATTACCTGTTTTTAATAAATATAATAATAAATATATTACACATATTCTTATTACAATTAGTAAACTAGAATATTTATTAGGAAGTACAGCTATTGTTATAAACAAAAAATACTATTTACATAATAAAAACATTAATGATACATATTGTATCAATCCACTTAATAAGTTCCTAATACCAATTATTTTAGATAACATTATCTCAAAAAATAAATCAAATAATATATATGGAATATTAATTGTTCCTAGTCATAGTATTAAAAGTTATAAATATGCAATTCAACATAAATTACCATTTATTAATATATATCATAAAAATGGTTTTATTAAAAAGCATATGTCCCTATATAATTATATTGGTACCAAATACTCAAAAAAAATAAATAATAACATTTATCCAATATATAATATCCATTATTTTATAGCACGTAAAAAAATTCTTAATATTTTATTACATAAAAAAATTATTTTACATAAAAACAACATTAAAAAAAATATTTTATATAGTAATAAATCTAATACTGAAATAATTCATCTATGAAAAAAACAATGATTTATTAAAACAAAACTACTTGCCAAAAATACTCTTGATATAATTAAAAAAAAAAAAATTCTTTTATATCCTATCAATAAATATGAAAAATTATATTATTGATGACTATATAATAATCAAGACTGATGCATTTCAAGACAAATAATTTGAGGACATAAAATACCTATTTGATATGATAACAATCATCTACCTTATACAGGTTATAATATTGCTGATGTAAGTAAGAAATATAACATACCTCAAATACAATTAACTCAAGATACAAATACTTTAGATACTTGATTCTCCTCAGCACTATGAATACTAACAATTAATGGATGACCTAAAAAACCATTAAATAATTATCCTATTGATTTAATAGTAAGTGGATTTGATATTATTTATTATTGAATAATTCGTATGATAATGCTAAGTACTTATTTAAATAATAATATTCTTGCTATACCTTTTAAACAAATATATATTACAGGATTAATTAACGATGAAAACAACCAAAAAATGTCTAAATCATTAGGTAACGTTATTGATCCTAAAGATATAATTTATGGAATTAGTTTACAAAAATTAATAAATAAAAGAATTAAAAATATTCTTAATGATAGTACAAAAAAAACTATTATCCAAAATACGAAAAAACATTTTCCTAATGGAATATCAGCATATGGAGTAGATACTCTCAGATTAACATTAACTAAAATATCTATACCTAACAAAAATATTACCTTCAATATACAACATTTAAATGATAGTAATTATTTTTATAATAAAATATGAAATATATATAAATACTTTCTTCATATCGTTAAAAATAAAGAATATTTTTGAATCAAACGAAAAATACATTATAAAAAATTATCAATTATTAATCAATGAATTATATATAATTATAATAAATTATTATATTTATATAAAATATATATACATAACCTTAGATTAGATTTAGTTTATCATCATTTATTCCATTTTATTGTACATATTTTTTGTGATTGATATATAGAGTTTACGAAAAAAATTTTTATTTATCAAAAAAAAGAATATAATAACACATTATATGTTTTATTTTGACTTATTCAAAATATTTTGAAATTATTACATCCTATTATGCCATTTATCACAGAATATTTATGATCCAAAATACAAAAATTTTATATCAATAAAAAAAAAACAATTTTATTAGAACAAACAATACCTACATATAAGTATAAATTACACCCAAATAATTTTTATTTTATATCTATTATCCAAAAAATAATATTTTATCTTAGAAAGATATCATTCAAAATACAATATAACTATATATTAATAATATTTAATCTTCATAAATTATATATAAAAAATTTTAAGAAATATTTTTTTTTAATAACTAATAATTATATTAAAAAAATAATATTTATTAATAATAAAAAAATAAAAAAATACCAAAATATAAAAATATTAATAAAAAATATATATATTATGATCAAACAAATTAAATATAAATAAGCGAGTAGTGGGATTCGAACCCACATCATTAACTTGGAAGGCTAATATAATAACCTTTATACAATACTCGCTATAACAATAAAAATATATGGTGGGAGTAGGATTTGAACCTACGAAGTCAATGACAACAGATTTACAGTCTGCCCCCTTTAACCACTCGGGAATCCCACCTAATTATATATAAGTACCACAAAAATTATTTATCAATATGCCGGTTACCGGACTCGAACTGGTTACCGACTGATTACAAATCAGTTGCTCTACCTATTGAGCTAAACCGGCATAAAAAATAAACATTAATATCAATATATATTAATTAATTTGGAGTTAAGCGGAATCGAACCGCTAACCTTCTACTTGCAAAACAGACGCTCTACCTATTGAGCTATAACCCCTATATATATTAATATATATTTTATTATATATGAAATATAAATTATTTTAATATATAAAATATATAATAGCAAGTAATAATAATACTATTATTTTTATAAATAATTTTTATTTCATAATAAAAATTATTATTTTTTATTTATATAAATCTAAAAATTTTATAAAAAATAAATAATTTTTTTCTTTCATAAAAGAAATAAATTTTCATTGAATATGATATTCTATACATATATTTGTAAATAAATTAAAATTATTAATAATTTTATTATTATCAAACAATAATACATTATTCATATTTTGCATATCAATATATTGTAAAAGCTCATCACCTACAATAGTTAATACATTATTACTAAATTCTAACAAACCTTTAGACAAAAAAAAACGTAATATTCTATGATGAGAATATAAATATAAAAATGTATGATGAACAAAAAATAATATTGGTGTATGATCAGGATAAATTTCTATATTATTAGATAGATTAATAATTTTAATAAAATTAATTAATTTTTTATAACAAATTATATTTTTCAATAAAATTACACAACAAAAATTTTTCATATATACAGATCTCAAAATATATTTACTTATTAATAATTTCTTCAATACTACCTATCATATAAAAAGCATTTTCATGATATTTATCATACTTACCACTTAAAATAGCTTTAAAACTATTTATAGTCTGTTGTAAAGTAACATATTTCCCAGGTCTATTAGTAAATATTTCACTAACAAAAAAAGGTTGAGATAAAAATTTCTGTATTTTACGAGCTCTCATAACTAATAATCTATCTTCTTCAGATAACTCATCAATACCTAAAATAGATATTATATCTTTCAATTCTTTATATTTCTGTAAAACAAATTTAACTTCCTGCGCAACTTTATAATGTTCCATACCTACTATATCTGGATCTAATTGATTACTATTAGAAGATAAGGGATCTATAGCTGGATAAATACCAGAAGCTGCTATTTGTCTATCTAATACAATAATTGCATCTAAATGTGTAAATGTAGCTACAGTCGCAGGATCAGTAAAATCATCAGCCGGTACATACACAGCTTGTATAGAAGTAATAGAACCTTTTTTAGTAGACACTATACGCTCCTGTAATAAACCTATCTCTTCAGACAAAGTAGGTTGATATCCTACTGCTGATGGTATCCTACCTAAAAGAGCAGAAACTTCAGTACCAGCTAAAATATATCGATATATATTATCAATTAAAAATAAAACATCATATCCATCATCACGAAATTTTTCAGCTACTGTTAATCCTGTTAATACTACACGAAAACGATTACCAGGAGGCTCATTCATTTGTCCATATATTAATGAAACTTTATCAATAACTTTAGAAGTACACATTTCCTGATAAAAATCATAACCTTCACGTATTCTTTCCCCAACTCCAGTAAATACTGTATAACCTAAATATTTAATAGAAATATTCCTTATTAATTCCATCATATTAACAGTTTTTCCAACACCAGCTCCTCCAAATAAACCTATTTTACCACCTTTAATAAACGGACATATTAAATCTATAACTTTAATACCTGTTTCTAAAATATTATTACTTATACATAAATCAATATATTTCGGTGGTTTACGATATATACTTCTATATTCTGTAGTTTTAATTTTTTGTTTACCATCTATAGGATAACCTAAAACATTAATTATCCTACCTAATAAAGATTCACCTACAGGTATTATAATAGGATGACATGTATCAATAACCTTCATATTTCTACTTAACCCATAAGTAGATCCTAATGCTATAGTACGTACTATCCCTTCACTTAATTGTTGCTGTACTTCTAATTTAATTACTATTTTATAATGTTTAATAACATTTAAAATATTTAATAACTTAGGATTATAAGTATTAGTAAATTCTACATCTACTATAGCTCCTAATATTCTAATAATTTTACCTATATATTTTTTTTCTAACATACTATTTAATTACACATACAAATTAGATATTAATTCTAATAATTCATTAGTAACAGAAATTTGTCTAAATTTATTAGATAATGTAGTATACAAAGTAAATAAATTATTAGAACTTTGTACTGATCTATGCATTACCATAATTCTTACTATATATTCAGATAATATATTATTTAATATATGATAAGTAATCATAGTATTAATATAATTAATTAATAAATTGTCAATATACTTATATATTTTAGTACTATATATATATTTAAGATTAACATTATTTAAATTTATCTTAATAGGTAAAATTTGACTAATATTAGGTATAATATGATGTTTATTTATAAATATATTATTTACTAAATAAATAGTAACATCATAATTTCATTTAATAAAAATATTAGTAATATATACAGTAATATATCTTTTTATATTAATACCATATATAGTATCTAAATTATTAATATATAAAACCTTATATTTAATATTTTTTTTTTTAAACAAGATTAAATAATCTTTACCTTTTTTACCTATAATAATTAATGATATAATTTTATTTTGATATTTATTATCAATAATATATTTAATTAAGTATTGAAATAAATCTAAATTTAAATGTGCACAAAAACCATGATCTGTGGTCACTATAATATAAATATGATTTAATGTCTTTACTATTTTAGTATCTATTTGAACAAAAGGAATAATATATTCATAATATAAAAAATTTATTTTCTTATGTATTAAATCAAAATAATACTGATAATAATCATTATATATCTTATATTCAAAATATAATTTTTTATATTTAGATAATGAAAGTAATTCTACAGATTTAGTTAATTTATATATATAATAAATACTGTTTTTTTTATCACTAATTTTTTTTATATTCCTCATATATAACACCTTTTAACTAATATTAATATTATTATATATAATTATCATTAGTTAGAAAAAAATTTTTTATTAAAATTCATTAAAATTTTTTTAATAGTTTTTATAATATGTTTATTAACTAAACCATATTTATTTATATAATCTTCTAAAATGATATATTTATCATTAACATATTGATATAATTTATATTCATATATACTAATTTGTGTAATAAGAATATGATTTAAATATTTATATTTTAAAGCAAAAAAAATTAATATTTGTTTAAATAAAGATAAAGGTGAATAAGGAGATTGTTTTAAAACTTCTACTATTCTTTTACCATAATTTAAATAATATGTAGTATTAATATCTAAATTACTAGTAAATTGAGTAAAATGTAATAAATCATAATATTGAGATAATATAGTACGTAATGAACTTGTAACTAATTTCATAATAGGATATTGTGCTGATGTCCCCACTCTTGAAACAGAAATCCCAGGATTTATAGCAGGTTTAATACCACTATGAAATAAATTAGATTCTAAAAAAATTTGTCCATCAGTAATAGAAATAATATTTGTAGGTATAAAAGTTGAAATATCACCATCATAGGTTTCTACTATAGGTAATGCAGTTAATGAACCTGTAGTATTTGTCAATAAATAATTTCTATTATAATGCCTAATAAAATCAGCATTAACATAAGCTGCACGTTCTAATAATCTAGCATGTAAATAAAAAATATCTCCTGGATAAGCTTCTCTACCTGGAGGACGACGTAACAACAAAGAAATTTGTCTATATGAAATAGCATGTTTAGATAGATCATCATAAATAATAATTACATCCTCACCAATATTCCTAAAATATTCTGCCATAGAACAACCAGCATAAGGAGCTATATATTGCATAATGGCATTATCTGAAGATGCAGCTACTACTATGATAGTATAGTTTAATGCATTAAACTCATTTAATTTCTTAACAATATGATATATCGTAGATAATTTTTGTCCTATAGATACATAAACACATTTAATATTATAAAATCTCTGACTAATAATAATATCAATTACTATACTAGTCTTACCAGTTTTACGATCTCCTATAATTAATTCTCTTTGTCCTAAACCAATGGGTATCATACTATCAATAGCTTTATAACCAGTAATTAAAGATCTATTAATATATCTCCTATCATTTAAAGAAGGAGCTATATATTCTATAGGATAATATTGTGTTTTAGAAATAGGACCTAATCCATCTATTTCCTGTCCTAAAGCATTAACTAAACGCCCTAATAACTGAGGACCTACAGGAACACTAATTAATGTACCTGTACTTCTTACTTTCATACCTACTTTAATATCTACTAAAAAATCTAACAATACTGCACTTACAATATATTTATCTAAATCAAAAACTATAGCTTGTCCTAAATTATTAGGTAAATCAATAAGTTCATATACACAAACATGAGATAAACCTATAATCCGAATTATATTATCAATAACTGAAATAATTTTACCTTCATAATATATATCAATTTTATTACTTAAAGATAAAATTCTTTTTTTAATAACTTCTTTAATTTTATCTATTGTGCAAGACATTGTATATTTACAATAAATAATCTATCTGATTAATAGAATAACTTAATAATTGATTAAGTTGATTTAAAAAACTAGCATCTAATATTAAATCATTAATTTTAATTTTAAATCCTGCTAATAAAGTTTTTTGTTTATAATATATAAATGAAACATACCTAAAATGTTTTTGTTTACATAATCATTCTTGTAAAAACATATAATATCTATAAGGTAATTTATGAGCACTATAAATATAAATTTTTTGTTTATTAAAATAGTTATTATATAATCTAATAAAATATACATATATTAATTTTATATACATAAACATTTTATCTTCAAATAATATAAATATAAAATATTTAATATATTTAGATATATATATATATTGTTGTATTATAGAAATAAAATATCGAATAAATAATGTTTTTTTATAATATAAAAGTATATATATTTGTTCTTTTATCTCCCTAATTACTTTATATAATATCTGGAATATAAATTTAATACGTTTTAGTCCAACACCTTGTGTAAGAAACAATTCAAATAACACTAATGCATAATTATGATATTGATTATACATCTTTTAATAATTTATATTGATTTTTCTTAAAATAATTGACAATAATTGTGTTAATATACTGATTATCCTTATTTTTATTAAAAATATGACACGACAAATTATTAATTAATAAATATAATAATTTATCAATATCAGATATTAAATGTACATAAATACTTTTTTTTTCTAAAAGTAATTTATTTTTTACTTTTATATACAATTGATTATATTTATTCTTATATTTTAATTTAATTTGTTCAAATAATAATTCCTTTTCATGTCTAAATTGTAATTTAAGGTTAGTAAATAATTCTTGATATTGTCTTTTTCTAAATAAAATTTTTTTTTGTAATAAAATAATTTTCTTTTTATTATATTTTAATGTATTTAAACTTAATAAAACTTTTTTTTCTCGTTTTAAAATTACCTTATTTATATAAGGTCATATATAAATATATGTAAATAAAAAATATAACAAGAAAATAAATATTTGTATAATGAAAGTCATATTAAATCCTAAAAATTTTTAATTAATATTAAATATTAAATTTTATTTATTTAGATAACATAAAAAGAAGAAATAAACTAATACCTATTGTTATCATAGGTACAGCATCAATTAAACCTACTACAATAAAAAATTGAGTACGTAAAACTGAAACTAAACTGGGTTGTCTAGATGTACTCTTTAAAAATTGGCTACCCACTAAAGCAATACCTAAAGAAGCACCTATAACAGACATACCCATCATAATCGATACTGCTAAATATAAAAAATTATTATTCATACTAATATAATCCTATATATAATCTATGATATATAAATTAAAACCAATATCATAAATATAAATGCTTGTAAAAATGAAACAAAAAAATGGAATATCATTCAAGGTATAACGATAAATAATTGTCCTCACCAAGGAATTAAACCATAAAGAATAATAAAAATAATTTCACCAGAATAAATATTACCAAATAATCTTAAAGATAAAGATAAAAACTTAGAACAAATATTAATAATTTCTGATATTAAATGAAAAAATATTCTAATAACAGTTCTAACAGGAAACAAATAAAAATTTCTAAATATATGTACATTATACTTATAATGTATAAATTTATAACCATATATTAATATAATAACAAAAAAAGACAAAGCAAAAGTAATATTAATATCTGATGTAGGTACTATCAAAAAATTACGATATCCTCATAAATAAAATATTATGTTAGGTACTATGTCAACTGGTATTAAACTCATTAAATTCATCAATAATATTCAAGTAAATACTGTGAAAGCTAAAGTAAATACAACACGATCTTTCTTTTTATAAATATCTATAGTATTTTTATAAATGAAATAAATCAAAATTTCAAAAAAAATCTGTAATTTATTAGGTAATTTATTATATAAAACTATATTAATATTATACTTAAGAAACCATAAAAAAATAACACTAATTAAAAAAGAAATTAATATAGTATCTATATTGATTAAACCATATTCAGAAAAATATCCTATGTTACTAAATATATTAATCTGTAAATGTTTTAAATGATGTTGTATATAGTTAATAACTATATTATTAGTATAGTAAATAAAATTATTTCACATAAAAAATTAATTAATCTTAAAAATAAATTTTATATAAACATAATTTTTTATTATATTTATAATATATTATATAATATGATTAATATCTTTAATAATATTAATTTTTTTATAATAATTATTTCATTAACTAAAAATTTAAATATATTCTATGAAAATTAATTATATATACATTGGGATTATACTAGGATCAATAATTTTTAACTCTCATATTAATTATAGTCACAATATATTAAACAACAAATACACTAAAATTAAAATAAATCATAACATATATAAAAAATTAATTCTACCTGATGACATTACAATACAACATAAACAAAAATATACTATTCCTTATATTAAAAAAACTAATATAGTTGATACAAACTATACTTCAATAATACCACAAATATTAATTAATCCAGTGAAATATATTCAATACTCTATGAATGATAAATACATTAAATTAATCTTTATTAATGTACCAAAAAAATATGATTTAACAATAACAAAACATTTAATGAACTACAAATTCACTAAAATATTTCATAATAAAAATATCCATATTTATCAACTTAATTTACCATTAAATAATAACAATAAAAAAACAATACATTATTTTAAATATATTAATATTTTCACTTTATACAAAAATAATATTATTCAAAAATTAATAATTCGTATTAAAGTTAATAATGATATTAATTTAATGAATAAAAAACAAATGATTTTACAACAAAAAATATATTGACTAAAAATATTTTTAAATAATTTACAACAAATAAAAAATGAATATTAATTTTTTATTTCAAATAATATTAATATTAAGAAATATTATTAAATTTCTTTTTTTTTAAATAAATTAATATAGTAAATAATGCCGCTGGCGTAATACCAGAAATCTTAGATATTTGTTCTAAAGAATCAGGCTTACTAACTAATAAACGTTCTTTTACTTCATAAGATAATCCTGGTATTACACTATAATTAATATTTTTAGGTATTAAAATACGTCCATAAATATTTAATTTTTTACATAAAGTATTTTCTCTATCAATATAAAATTTATATTTAATAATTACTAATGCTTCTCACATATATGTTTTTTTATAAAATAAAGAAATAAATTTATTTAAATATAATAATTTAATATTATTTTTTAATATTAAATTATATCAAGAAATTATATTTCCTTTTAATGGATAATGCATATATTTTAATAAATATTGAGGTATTTTTTTAATAGCAATAAATGTATTCTTTAAAAAAAAACAATTTTGTTTAATGATATTCATTTTTCTATTAAAATACTCTCAACGAGATTTTTTAATAAGACCTATATCATAAGCTATAGGTGTTAAACGATAATCAGCATTATCTTCTCTTAAATAAAAACGATACTCTGATTTAGATGTAAATATACGATAAGGTTCTGTAATACCCTTTATACATAAATCATCAATCAAGACACCAATATATGAATTACTACGTTCCGGTATATAAAATTTATACTTCACATTATATAAATTAATCTTTAAAGCAGCATTAATACCAGCTATAAGACCTTGTGCTGCAGCTTCCTCATAACCTGTAGTACCATTAATTTGTCCAGCTAAAAATAAATTTTCAATAATTTTACTTTCTAATGTTTTATATAAATCTAAAGGATTAAAATATAAATACTCTACAGCATAACCAGGTACTACAATTACAGTATTTTCTAATCCTTTAATCGTATTTAAAAATTTTTGTTGTATAGAAATAGGTAAACTAGTAGAAATACCATTAGGATATACTACATCATATCGTAATGTTAATGGTTCTAAAAAAATATGATGTTTATCTTTAGTAAAAAATTTAATTACTTTATCTTCTATAGAAGGACAATATCTAGGACCCTTACCTATAATATTACCATTATATAATGGACTTAATAAAATATTTTTTCTTATAATATCATGCGTATATTGATTAGTATAAGTACTATAACATCTAATATTTCGTAATTCCTTAGTATAATATTCTATATAATGTCGATATCCTTTAATATTTGATATACTTTTTTGAAAAAGTAATTTATTAAAATTAATAGTATTAGCCTTTAATCTAGGTGGAGTACCAGTTTTTAAATAAGATAATCTAAAAGGATAATTTAATAAAAAATCAGATAATAAATAAGCCGAATGATCGTTCCATCTACCACATTTCTTTTTTTTATTACCAATAAAAATATTGGCATGTAAAAATGTCCCAGTAGTAAGTATAACTACACTCGAAAAATACTTAATATTTTTTTTATATACAACTATTCCCTTAATAACATTAGACTGAATAATTAATTCAATTACTTCATCTTCAATGATAGTTAAATTATTCATACAAGATAATATATTTCATACATTTTGTCGATAAATATCAATATCTATCTGATATCTTATAGACTGTACAGCTTCTCCTTTACTAGAATTTAATATACGTTTATGAATACAAGATAAATCAGCTAATACACCCATTACTCCCCCTAAGGCATCAATTTCTTTTACTAAATGACTTTTACCTATACCCCCAATAGAAGGATTACAAGACATTAAACCAAGATTATTTAATCTATAAGTAACTAATAACACTTTATATCCCATATATGATGATATATATGATGCCTCAATACCAGCATGACCTCCTCCTACTACAATAATGTCATAATACTTACTATCTTTTAATAACATATTTAATCCTTACTTAAAATGAAATATTCATATAAATATAAATTTATAAAAATAATAATATATTATTATCATAATAAATAATATTTTTATATTTAATATAAGATATAATAATTATTATTAGTAAATTAACAATATTTTTAATAAAAAGAAAATTTAAAAGTTTATGTATAAATTAAAAAATAAAAAACATATATTTTATATATTCATATTAATACTTTTATTACCACAAACATTATTGTGAAGTCAAACCAATATAACTCAAAAATTTAAAGATAAAAATATTATAAAAAAAATAACTATATTAGATACTCCTTTACCTAATACTCCTCATATTATTCAATACTTTTCATTTTTTTGTATATCTTGTTATAATTTAGAGTATAAACATAAACTTTCACTACATATTACTAAAAAAACAAATAAAAAAATTAATTTAATACATATAAATTTAATTAATAATAAAGATAATCAAACTATATCAAAATTATGAATATTAACGAAATGACTAAAATTAGAAAACACCGAACAAATATCAAAAATGATATTTTTTTATATACATAATAAACCTATTAATATAAAAAAAATATTAAATAATTATATTAAATTAACCAAAATTAATAAACATTTACTTACAAAATTATTAGAAAATAATAAACTAATTACAAATCAAATGGAAGATGATCATAAATTATTTAATTATTTAAATCAAAATACATTACCTATTTTTCTTATAAAGGGACAATATATTATAGGAGATAAAATACAAGCATCTTCATATGAAGATTACATTAAACAATGTATTAAAATAATTAATTTTATATATCAAAAAAATAAATAATATATATTATTTGTTTTTTT
>CP144851.1:0-7855 GCA_036689535.1 Candidatus Stammera capleta
TTAAACATATATCTTTCTATTTAAAATATCTTTAATACCTGATTTTCTATAAAAATAAGTATTAATTTGATCTCTTCATTCAATAGCATTTATATATTGTTTTTTAATTCTTTTATACACATTTTTAAAAATAATATCAGGGATACTTTTTTCTAATGTTCTCCATAATTTGAGATATTTATATATTTCTTGAACACCTTGATAATGTGTATCATAAATATATTGTATAATAGTTTTTTGAGATTCTAATTCTAATATATGATTATAAGATAAATGATGGAAAAATAATAATAATTCTACAGGACAAGTTTTAATATTATTAAAAATTTCTTTATTAACTGAATGATATTGTGAAACATAATTACTACCAGTAGTAGTACGATTTATACCTAGGCCATATCTATTAGCATAATGATAAGTACCTCAATTAGAATATTCATACCCATCAATATTAGGACCATAATGTACATTAGGAGTAACCATCCATCCTATACCTAATGGAGAAGTATATTTTTCATAAGTAGTCCAACTTGGATACATTATTTTGCTTATAATCGATATAACTTTAGGATCATTACTAATAGATAATTGAATTCAATCTGATAATAAAGATTTAATATTAATATTTAAATTTCATAATAGTTTTCCAAAACAATAAAAATTAGCTTGAGCTAAATAATGACCTGTCCAATTATAATTATCACCTATATTACTTACTCCTATTATACCTGTATATAAAGTATTATATAAATTACCAGAAACTAATTTAGCTATAGTACTATGAACTCCTTTATGATATGTATCAAATGATAAAATTGTTTTTCATTGAGGAACTAACCAACATAAATCAACTTGTTGTCCAGTATATTCTTGAGTAATTTGTAATTCTAAACTTTGAGAAGTATATGGCATACTCCCTAATAAAGGAGAAACTGGTTCACGTACTTGGAAATCCATAGGACCATTTTTTATTTGTAAGACTACATTTCTTTCAAACAGTCCAGTATATTCTTGAGTAATTTGTAATTCTAAACTTTGAGAAGTATATGGCATACTCCCTAATAAAGGAGAAACTGGTTCACGTACTTGGAAATCCATAGGACCATTTTTTATTTGTAAGACTACATTTCTTTCAAACAAACCATCTAAATGATGGAAATGATCATATGCTGCACATGCTCTATCTATATTACGATTTCTTCAATTTTGTTTACTGTTATAAACAAAACATCTTCAAAATAATATACCTTGAAAATATTGTAAAGCTTTTGCAATAGGTTGGGATCCTTGAGCATGATCACGACCATAATCTAAAGGTCCAGCAGTACCTTCTGAATTTGCTTTAATAACAAATCCTCCAAATTGAGGTAAATATTCATAAATTTCAGTAACTTTTTTCATCCATCATTCTTGTACTGTTTTATCTAAAGGATCATATGTAGTTAAATTACCTATTAATACAGGACTTAGATAATTAATGGATAAAAATAATTTAATATTATATTGATTAAATAAATTATATAATTCATATAATTGTATTAATCATTCTCTAGTAATTAAATATGTAGCATTTAAATTTACATTAACATTATTCAAACAAATTGCATTAATACCTATACTACAAAGTAGTCTACAATAATCCTGTATTCTTTGTAAATTAAAATGTATTCTATTATTTAAAAAAAAAATAGAATTACCTGCATAACCACGTTCAATAGTACCATTTAAATTATCCCAATGATTTATCATACGTATAGATACATTAGGTTTTTCATGAATAATTATTTTATTATATTTTAAGGTATTTAATTGATTTAATTGAATTAATCGTAATATATGAAAAAAAGCATATAAAAAACCAGATGTTATTTTAGAAACTAAATATAGTTGTTCATGATAAAAATAGAAAGAATATTCTTCTTTTGCATATGTAGAATCATAATAAAAAACACATGTAGCAAATCTTTTATCATTTATAAAATTTATTTTCAATGATTGAAAAAAAAATAATATTTCACTTTTTATAATATTCCAATTGATATGTTTATCATTAGGTAAATATATATTCAAAAAATATTGATTTTTTGTAAGTAAATTTACCCAACTTTCACTATATACATCTGGTAATCAACATCTAGAATAATTTTTTTCTAACATTTTTTAACTCCTCAAAAAATATTTTCTCTATATAAGTAAATCGTATAACTATAATGAAAAATAATTCTCAATTTATATTTAATAAATATTATATAACCAATACAAATTAATAATAATAAATTTATAATCAGAAGTATCAATGATAATACATAATACAACAATAACTATAAAAACCTCTATTTTCTATTAATAAAATATAGTACTAATAAAGTACATATAATTTTATCTAATAGGATAAAATATATACTCGATAATATAATATGATGTGAAAAACATTATACATATATGTATATAACATAAATTAATAATCATATTAAAAGTACATAATACAACAAAATATAATAAAATTAATAATTTAGAAAAATATAATTAAATATTGAATTTACTTAAAATTTATCTTAATAGAATATGAATATAAAATTATTATTAATATAACTAATAAATGATTTATTTAAAATAATGAAAATACATGAATAGATATAAAAAATTACTAGTTTACGATAAAATAATATTAAAAATTTGTTACTTATTGAGTATCCTGGATATGTATCAATATACACAATCTGTTTTAAGAAAAAACAAGAAATTATATTATTTAATACTAATAAAATATTTTCTATTCATATATATTTATATATATTTATATATATAAGTAAATAAAAATACTAGAAAAAATACTATAAATAATCTAATAAACAACCATATACCTATTATTATAGGTGACTTTGGATGTTATCATCAATAACACAAATATAAATTTTTAATCTATTATGGATCATAGTTAATATAAAAATATTTGATGGTTATCTTGATCTGGATATGGTAATAATACAGAAAATATTAAACTAGATATGACTAATATAGACGGATAATCAACATCATAAGGTAATACTGTTATATATAATAATAATAGAATAAAAAAAACATCTGTTGTATGTAGTATTTAAATAAATAAAAAAAATATCATCTCAGATAAATTTTTATCTGAGATTAATAATTTATAAATTATTTATAATATATATCGGATATACAAAATCTCTTTTGAAATTAATTTATATAACTCACTTAATGAATTATTTACTTACTCAATATAAGTAGGACAATTAGTACCTGTTACATTTTCATCTATTTTACCACTTTGATCTACATAATTTTTTATTCATGTAGAACCTTTTTTAATACTTACATTATTAAATGTAACCTGTATATTATTATCTTTTATACCATTAAAAATAAATTTACCTATTGTTAATACTTTAACATTCTCAAAAACAATATTTTTAAATTTAGGTATATGAGTACCTACAGCATTTTTATTATAAAACATATCTAAATCTATTGGGTTTTGTACATCTTTAATACAAATATTTTTATATGTAATTTGAGTAACTAATCCCCCATTAGACTTATCACTTTTAATACGTAATCCATTAGTAGTACCAACTAATGATAAGTTAGTAACTAAAACATCACTAACACCACTATATGTTTCACTACCTATAGACATACCATGTCCTTTACCAAAATTATTATTTAGTATAGACACATGACTAGTAGGCCCACTACCACCTGCTTTAATCGCTATATTATCATCACCAGTACTTATATTAGTATGTGTAATAGTAATATTAGTAGACGAAGCGGGATCTATCCCATCAGTATTACGAGCATTTGCTGGAGTATTAATAGTAGCTCCTCACACTGTAAAACCATCTACTTTATTTGTAATAACATGAAAATTAGGAGAATTTTTTAATGTTATTTTATATATAGTAAAATTTTTAGAATCTCTAACTTCTATTAATCTAGGTACATTTTGGTTCTTATTTTTCTCTTGAGCTTCACTAGCTAAATTCCATCATGTTTTATTAGTACCTTTCATAATAGCATTACCCTGACCATCTATAATACCTTCACCATAAATACCACTTTCTACAGTATTTAAAGCAGTAATAAATGGTTTACATCCTTTACCACTATTATCTATAGTACCACATGTATGTTTACCATTATCATATAATGCTGGATCAGGTATAGCAGCTAATACTACTCCTTTATCTATTAATAAACCACCATAAGTAGGTATAGTAAGAGGACCTGAATGAAAATGTACATGTACACCATCAGAAGATAATTTTACTGCCTGTTTATTTTTAGCACAACGATTTAATTCATTTTGTAATTTAGTAGTACTTACTTCATCACTTGCTTTAAGAACTACACAATAAGCAGGATATTTAGGTTCTACTACATGTCTAGTATCACCACTACTATATGATTCTATAGAATAGATTCCTAATATTATCCCTAATAAACTATATGTGAATTGTTTTAAATACATAAATCTTGTCTTTGTCATAATCATCCCTGACTAATATCAGCTTATACCTTCATTAACTGCTCTTAATTATTAAATAAATATAATAATTATTCACAATAATATTACAATGTGAACATTCATATGTCTATGTATATTAATTTTTTAAAAAATTAAATTACATTTATTACATCATTGTATGATAATCCCATTATTTTGTCTATAAAAAGAATAGTCTTATCATCCTACTACTGTTACCTATCACTAATAATAATCAGTCTAGTTATCTAGATGGTAATGGTGTATGGTAGGTAAACAACATCTACCAATTAGTAACACTAACTTTGTCTTCCCCTTTATCTTATTTCAAATAATTTTATAAATAAATTTATAATTATTATTTAAAATCTTTTAGCTTCAAATAATTGCATAAAAACCATTATCATTTTCAGTAAAAGATAAATACTTTTATAACATTTCAACATATATTTATCTTCTCCTATATATTTATTTCATTCTTTATCAAACAACTATTTACTCATTACTACACAAATTATGAAACCTTCAATACTTTCATTACATATTAAATCAATAAAGTTTAATTTCATTATAAACTAATAAATATAAAAGTCAAGTAATAATTCACATCATTATTACACAGAAAAACACACATCTTCTACGAATTTAATATACGTATAAACACCAGAATACAACGCATAAACACCAGAAAAAGACTAAAGATATATGGTGTTAGTGTTTTATATATATATATATCTTTTATTACAATCTTTTGTTTAATACATGTATATATATAAACATAACACCTTTAAAAACTACATGTTACTACGAAATTAATCTAAACTACAAAGACAAATTATTTATAATGTGAGGAGGACTATTAATTAATCTTAAACCTAACTTCAAAATCAAAATTTTAGCTTCAGGGATATAATCTGTGAATAGTTTTTAATCTTTTTATAAATTCTAGTTTAAAATTAGATAAACCTTTTAAATCCATTTTATAATTTGACCCAAATTGTAACTGTAATTGTAACCAAGTTATATAAGTTTCTCTTTTATTAATAATTCTTAGTCTTCATGTTAATCATATATATATGTCTATAGCTAAAGGTGAACGAATAGACTGAATAATTTTTAAATTAATTGGAAGTGCTGTATTTTTTATTGCATTAAAAAATTTTTCTGATATAATAATATTATTA
The DNA here is from genome assembly GCA_036689535.1 of Candidatus Stammera capleta. Lineage (GTDB taxonomy): Bacteria > Pseudomonadota > Gammaproteobacteria > Enterobacterales > Enterobacteriaceae > Stammera > Stammera capleta_AK. The sequence continues at coordinate 5,698 of CP144851.1, forward strand.
TTTCAATAAAGTTTTTTTGATAAACGAGTTGTTTTGTCCCAATATAATATACCTTGTTCCACTATTAATAAATTTTGGAACTGATGTATAGAATTATTTTCATAAGTTAAAGAAAAGGTAGAATGCACTAGTTTTAGTAGTTGTTTTTTAACTCTAGAAATAGTTCCATTTTTTCCTCCTGTAGAGGCTAGTCCTAGTTTTTTGATAAACGTATTTTGATTTTTACCTAAATATATGTTTCTTGATTTTGTTAATTTAATTTCAGTACATAATCAGATCATTATTAATCTAGGGATTAATCCGTAAGGTAATCCATATTCAGGATCAGATATAATTTTTAAAGTAGTGTTACCGTTACTTCTTTTAAAAAAACTTGTATTTTTAATATTAGAATGAGGAATAGAAGCACATGCTAACATACTAGTTATGTAACCTATTTTTTTGCTATTGAAATAAGATTGATTATTATCCTGGCTAAAATATATATTTGACATATTATTTGTATATAAGTTAAGTTAATATATAAAAAAATTAATTTATTGATAAAAATTTTTTAGTGATTAGTTAATCGAAGGAAAAGGAGGGATGTATGAGATTGATGAATAATTATTAGTTTTGATAGAAATAAATAATTTATGTAAGAAAAAATAACTATTTTATAGTTTTCATTAAAAATTACTAAAAAAAATATATATAAAATAGATGTAACTAAATAATAGTAGATTTACTATATATCGTAATTTGAAAAATTATGTTTGTATATTTAGTTATAAATATTGTTTTTGAATAATAAAAAACTAAATAAATAACATAATATATTTATTTATCTAGTTTTTATTTATTACATAGTAATAATTATTTATATACTGTATTGTTTATATTAAGCACCATTACCACTATTATTATATTCTCACATACGATTATAATTGTTATTGTTTAAATCTCGTTTTACATCAATATTTCCTTTAAAAATACGTTCACTAGTTGAAGTAGTTCATGGTTGAGTAGTATTAATTATATTATTAATATTTGTATTAGTAATTAATAACTGTCCATTAGCAGTTTTATTAGGAATATATTGATTAGGTTTAATTCCACTATCTCAAGCTCTACCTAGATGAGCTAATTTAATTGTATTATCACCGGTGATATTACTGTTAATAATTAAAAATCCATAATATTGAGTAGGTGAAGTATTAGGAGCAAAAATTACAGGTGTAGGATGACCTGAGCGTATATTAAAAACACAATTATTAAATACTACAGTAGCATTACCAAATACAAAATCTGTATATCCACTAATATAAGAATTTTGTATATATATTTTATTATTATTACCTTCTACTAATAAAGTATCTTGATAACCTTTAATATATACTGAGTCTAATACAGTTTGATCACCATTTAAAGATAAAGCAATAGCTTGCGCATTTTGTGCGTTATTTTCTATAGTAATATTTTTTAATTCTAAAAACTTATTTTGTGTTCAGACTACAGCTGTACATTGAGTACCAATTTTATTATTATTATTTTTAGCATTATTAATACAATTGTTATACATAGACCAAGTAGGGTCTCCTAGTTTATAACTAGTCCCATTAGGATTAATTTGATGTATTCAATCATTGACTAACATATTAGCATTTTGTGTTAATATAATATGTACTTTATCTGCACTATCACTATATATAGTAATAGGAATAATACTGTTCGGGATAAAAACAGTTTCTTTATATACCCCAGGTTCTACATAGATATATAGTCTTTTAGAAGAATTATTTTTTTTCAGAATATCATTAATAGCTGATTGTATTGAATTATATTTTTGATTTTTACCAACTATATAATCAGCTTTTAATGGTTTAATAATTTTTTTAGGTATTCATCCTTGTAAATATTTATTGATATTTAATTTAGAATATTCTATTTGTGATAATATGGGTCTATATACAGTACCAGGGTAATTTTGATGATTCTGAGTAAATATAGTAAAAATTATAAATATACTTAAATATAAATTTTTTAGTAAAATATAAATATTCATAACATATATTCCTAATAAATATTTTTAGAAAAAATATATATCTTTTATTACATTATTATAATAAAATTATATAGCTAGTAAAAACAATATCATTTTTTATAAATATTTTTTTCA
>CP144852.1:0-9679 GCA_036689535.1 Candidatus Stammera capleta
AGTTTCTTTTTTGATCATTCTGTACTTTCTATTAATCCACAAATATCATTGTTAATGAAAGAATCTTTATTATTTGCTCGGCAATTAAAAGCCAATATTTTTTCTAGAGGAGAAGGTATTAGTCATTTATTAGCATTAGAAAAGAATATATTTAAACCTATGCATATTGTTTTAGGTTCTGATTCACATACTTGTACTGGGGGAGTTTATCAATGTTTATCATTAGGTATGGGTATTTCAGATATATTATCTGCTATAATAACAGGATATATATGATTAAAAATACCAGAAACTATTAATATTCATATTTTGGGTCTACCTCATGTTTCTTTTAGAAGTAAAGATTTCGTACTGTATTTATTAAAAATTTTTTCTCCCAATGATTTTTTATATAAATCTATAGAAATAACTGGTCCATGAATACAACAATTATCGGTACAGGCTTTAACTACGATCACTAATATGGCTGTGGAATTAGGAGCCAAATGTTTATTTGTTCCTTATAAGGGACCCCTAAGAGAAAATATGAATAAATATAAAATTGCTTATAATGAGGCTCAAACTATTACTGTAAATATATCTGGTCTGATACCGCAAATTGCACTACCTCATAATCCTGTGAATGTAGTAGATATTAATCAACTAGCTGGTCTCCCAATAGATTATGTATTTTTAGGTAGTTGTACTAATTCACAATTAGAGGATTTAAAAGAAATAGCCATGGTGTTACAGAACAAAGTTATTCATACTAATATTCATTGTATTATTACTCCAGGTACAAAAAATATTTATTTACAAGCTATACACAAAGGATATATACAAATTATGATCAAAGCTGGGGCAATCATTACCCCTCCAGGATGTGGTCCCTGTATAGGTACACAAGGGTCTATACCAGCTGATAATGATAATATACTTACTACTATGAATAGAAATTATTTAGGTCGTATGGGTAATGCCAAAGCTAATATTTATTTATCTTCTCCTCTAATCGCGATACATACTGCATGTTTAGGTATGATCCCTGATATGACCTATGTCAATCATGTCTCTTAAATTATATTATAATTTGAAAATTATTAATGAGGATATTATTTCTACGGATGATATATTACCTGCTCAATATAAACATATGTTTGTGAAAGAAGAACAATTAACGAAATATTTATTTTGTAATAAATATCCTAACTTCTTTGCAACATCTATTAAATATCAAGTATTAATTAATAATGGTATTTTTGGAGTAGGGAGTTCTCGAGAACAAGCGGTGTCTGTGTTACTACAACAGGGTATACAAGTCATTATTGCTCCTTATTTTGGAAGAATTTTTTTTAGAAATTCTTGAAATTTAGGTTTAATAGCAATACAATGTAATATAGAGAATATACATAACATACTTCCCCAAGATGTTTTATCTTTAAATCTAACACAGGGAACTTTAACTCTAAATACATCGCGGACATATTATTTTAATCCACCATCTAGATATATGCGCAATATTATTAAAGCTAAAGGAATTCTCAATTATCTTGTATATAAAAACAAATACCATGAAAAAATATAAGGAAAAATTTGATAGTTTAGTAAAAGATTATGATGCCTATAGACCTAGATATCCTGATATTTTTTTTCAAGAAATATGACATTGAAGTAATCAAGTAAAACCAAAACAACATATTATTGATATAGGGGCAGGAACAGGTATTTTACTAGAAGGACTAATCCCACGATTTTCTCAAAAACATCAATTTTTTGCTATTGATATATCCGAAAAGATGGTATCTTACGGGGTAAAAAAATTTCCTTTTATTACTTGAATTCATGGACAAGCAGAAACCATTCTTAGTAATTTTACTCATATTGATATTGCATTATTTGGCCAATCCTTACAATGACTACAACGTAAAAATATTTTACATCAAATAAAAGAAAGATTAAATAATTTAGGTATGGTATGTATCTTACAAAATAATAGAGATTATCAAAAAAATAATTTTCTATATCAATATGAAAATCTTTTAGAATATTTTCATCCTAAATATATACGTACATACAGACAACATAATTACCGTCAAGAATTACAAGAAACATTTAATAATCATCATTATATTTTTATTTACTTGGAAACGATATGAGAACATTTGTTAAGTAAACACGAATTTATAGGTATGAGTAATTCATCTACCCAAATACAAACAATTAAACTCAGAAAGGCAAATCAATTTCAGGAGAAATTACATAATTTAATTAGTAAATATATCCAAAATGAGAAATTATTAATTACTTATCAAAGTGAATTATTTATCATTAAAAAAAAATAATTAATTAACCAATATTTACAAAACTATATTTGTATAATAATTTACCAAAATTTATGATACATAATCAAAAAAAAAATAAGATATTTATTAACTACAACATTATTATCTTTTTCTAAAAGTATACATACAGTTTTATTAACATGATTAGTATTTAACTATACACAAAATTCTTATGGAGTTAGTATAGTAGCTATACTGAACTATTTACCTATTTTTTTATCATTATTTGGTATCATACTTGTAGCAGATTCTCTGAATCCATTATATCAATATTATTTAAATAATATTGTCTTAGTATGTTCTTCTTTAATTATTATTACTTCTTCATTACTGCAGTTACGACCTGGTCTTTATATTACCATACTACTATTTTTACAAGTTATTTATGCGATTATTAGATCTATTAATAAATTAGTCTATAACAAATTTGTCAAAATAGCATTTAGTACAGATAAAGAAAGACAAGATATTATCCAATTAGCTTTCACTATAGTACAAATTTTTCAAGCCTTAGGTAATTTATTAGGTAATATTCTTTTAGAACACCAATGATTTGTAGTAGGTTTTATCTGTATTGGTTTAGTACACGCTTGTAATTTATATTTATCAAGACTGTTAGTTAAGGATAAATGATTAATAACAGATATGGAACAAACAGAAATCATTCAAAAAAAATTATCAGTACAAGATTGTATTCATTGAATGAAAACTATCCAATATAATAAACCATTTTTATCTTTATTATTATTCACTATAGCGTCAAATGGTATTTATCAATATTTACATACTACTTTACCTTTTTTTGGTACTTACCTATCATTAGTATATACTACTCAACATAATTTCCAATATTTAAGTTTTTCCTCTGTACTAGCTTCATCTTTCATAAGTTTATTATTACTATATAATGTAATATCTACTAAATTTATTAAAAAATATAGTCTTTTACTAACTGCTGTATTATTATTTTTATTAAGTTTTAATAATAATTTTATTATTTTATTAATTATAAACGCTTTATGTTGTAGTTTATTATCAGGTTTTATGGTATATATCCAAACTAAAATGAATATTTCCTTCACATATTATGATTTAGGTAAATATACATTAATATATAATGCAGTATTAAGCGTTTCTAAAATTATTTTTTCATTACTTTCTGCTACATTGTTAAATGCAGTACATACTAATCTATTTTGGTTATATTTCACACCAAGTGTAATATTAGTAATATTTCAATATATATGTCATTATTATGACAAAAAATATAAAAACATAAATACAAAGAATATGGAAAATATTGTCTCTACCAAACAAAAACAAAATAATATTCAACAATAAGAGAAGTATTTACTCTTAAATATTATATGACTGTAATATATATTTTTATATATTACAGTTATGTAACTGTAACTATAATAAATTATGAAAATCAAATATTACTTGAAAAATAACAGGATGAAGATTTAACTAAAATAAATGATTCAATTCAGATAGGAAAAAACAAAAAAAAATATACTCCTTATTATATAATACAAGGAAAAAATACATAACTTAGTTAAAGATAAAATAATTACTAATATTAGTAATATGTAATTATTATTACATATATTTCTAAGAGATTAGAAATAATAATCAATATTATTCAATTAAAACAAATTACTAAATAACATTTACTATATCTAGTAATAAATATAATTATTTTTATTCATTGAATAAAAATAGATGATTTTCATAAATATTTACCAAATTTTTAATTTTTTTAATATATCTGCATATTAATTCACAATCTTACCTCCATAAAATTTATATTTATCTTTTTAAAAATATTAACAACTCAAATGAATTAATTTCATTAATGAAAATAATGTCATTATTATTTATAATAATAAATTATATATATTTATTTCTAAAATATAAATAAAATTATAAATAAAAAAATTAAATTATTTATTAATTAATAAATAATTATTAATTACATATTTTATATAACTATAAACAGTTACATAAATTTAAAGAAACATAGTAATAAAAAATTTACTTACATATATCAATAGTATTTACAAATCTTAGTTTTATTAAATAAATATACTATATTCTATACATTTTTAATTATATTTGCAAATATTTTATTTATTTTTTTTATGAAATTAATTAATAAACAAAAATACTAACTTATAACTGAGGAGGGAAATGATATTAAATAAATATATGGTTTCATATTTGTTTTAATTTGAATTACTAGAACTTAAAATTTATTTTTTTATTTATATGTATATATTAATAATATATAGAAATTTTTTTATTTATATGTTTGGAATTTAGTTTTTTAAAATATGTAATTACATATATAATATGATATTACATATATATATATAATATAATAATAATAATATATATATTTATATATTTATTAGGATAAATATATAAATATATATTATTATTTCAGAAGCTATCAACGAATTTAATAAAATAATAGATATTTATCTCAATCTAAATATGTAATTATAATGAAAATTATGTTATAATATTAAGGGTGTTATAAATATATATTTTTTTTTTTATGATTAGTTATACCTCTTATTAATAAAGTTTTATAATAATTTTCAGGGTTTTTTTTCATTAAATGTGGTTTTTCTAAACGTAATTTTTTTTCTAATAAATAAATATAATATGGCATTTGTGTAATACTTCAATTAATAAATTTATAATATCAATATTTAGATTTCAGGTTATTAATTGTGTAATCAGAAGAGACTGATCAAGATTTGGATTGATGAGTTTTTGTTGTATATTCCAAATGTTTTTGTTTTTTTCTTCAATGGACACCTAAAAAATGTTTTTTTGTTTTGATTAAGAGTTTTTTCAAGCTAGGTTTTTTCTTTAAATTTATATCAATGTGTCTGATTTGTCACATATGTTTTTTTTGCTTAAGAAATTTTTTTACTATAGATTTATATTGTAAAAAATAATTTTTTAATGATATTAAATGAGTTCTATATTCATGCAGAGGAATACCTCGTGAAGTAAAAAATTTAGGTGTTAATCATATACGTAATGGCATGTAGTGTCCTATATCAGGGTTTATATCTCTTAAAACAATAATATATTTTAATTGTTCTAATATTTTTAATGCATGTGATGGTGGATCATAAGATTTACGTCCATTTTTATAAATATGTAACATATTCATAGAAGATGAAATAATTTCTAATGGCACAGCTATTTCACAATAAAATTCACTATCTAAATTATAATCACAGTATAGTAATAAGATGGATGATAGTGTAGTCAGAGTTTGACAGAGTTCAGATCTTGCATGAATTCTCATACCTAAAGTACGTCTTAATTGAATAAGATCATGATTATCATGTCAGTTATGTTTTTTAAATTTAGTAATAAATTGTTTTATTATACCTTGAGGTATTTTAATTAAAATTTTAGGTGTATATCTCCTATGTATTTTTTTTTTTCTAAAAATATGGTTAGGAATATTTTGAATATTTTTAATATTACGAATATGTAAATTTTTAATAAATATATTTGTTGTTTTCATTATTTTTATATTTGGTAGCAAAGTAATAATGATCTTAATAGTGAAATATAGACATAGATATATTTTTTAAAGATTTTTTAATGGATAAGAAGATCAATGTTTATAGCGGGAAATTATATCTCTTTTCAGATTGGATGAAAATAACAAGGGAAATATTTTTTATAATAAATCAAAAAAAATATTATGTTCTTTCAAAAAAATATGTTATTATATTTCAAATAGTATGTTTTAGTTTTATTAAATAAAAAAATATGATAAAAGAATTAATAAAATTTAAAAAACCTTTGTTATTTATGGAAGTACATAGCCCCATGTCGGCTTATATTATTGATCAAGTATCATATTTAGATCAAGATCAAAGATGTCATAAATTTGATGGTTTTTGATCTAGTTCATTATCTGATTCATTATTACAGATGATAGCTGATAATGAAACTTTAGATATTAAATTAAGGATGGAGAATTTATTAAATATCCAAACTGTTAGTAAGTTGCCTATTATTGTAGATGCTGATACTGGACGTAATTTAGAATATTTTCTTTATTCTTTAGGCATTATGCAGCAGATTGGTATTAGTGCAGTAGTTATAGAAGATAAAAAAGGGTTAAAAAGAAATTCGTTGTTGGGACAAACAGTAGTTCATGAATTGGATGATATAGCATCCTTTTGTAATAAAATTCGAATAGGGAAGAAAGTTATATATGATAAAAATTTTTTATTAATTGCTCGCATGGAAGGTTTAGTTGTCGGACGTACTATGGAGGAAACAGTACATAGGGCATATGCTGCGACTCATGCTGGTGCTGATGCTATTTTGATACATAGTATAGAAAAAACTTCTCAGCAAATAGCTACGTTTAGTCAATTATATAAACAACGATATCCTGACATTCCATTAATATGTATACCTACGACATATTCTTTAAGTACATCTGAAGAATTAAGTAAGTTAGGGTTTAATATCATTATTTATGCAAATCATATGATACGTAGTTCTTATAAAGTTATGTCAGATTATGCTCAATTAATTTTAAAAAATAACAGAACTTATGAAATTGAAAAATATTGTGTTTCTTTGAAACATATTTTTACTATAACGAATATCTATACATCATAATATGCGTCAGTTAATTATAGGATTATATATTTCATATCCTACAGGACATCATCCTGCTGCATGGAAATATAATACTGAGACCAACAAGAACATACATGATATTAACAAATATTTGTATGTAGCTAAACTTGCTGAAGAAGCATTCATAGATTTTATTTTTTTAGCAGATACGCCTTCTGTATTTGAAGATGATAAAGGTGAGGGATATAGTAGTAGAATTGTTTTATTTGAACCTATGACTTTATTATCTTCTATAGCTACTGTTACTAAAGATATAGGTTTAATAGCGACCTCTTCGACTACCTATAAAGAACCTTTTAATTTAGCAAGGGAATATGCTTCTCTTGATCATATTAGTCAAGGTCGAGCAGGGTGGAATTTAGTCACATCTTCGAAATTGAATACAGCAGGTAATTTTGGTTATTTACGACATTTAGAACATAAGCAACGTTATATGAAAGCTGAAGAATGTTGGAATATAGTGACCAGTCTGTGAGATAGTTGAGAAGATGATGCTTTTCTTAATGATAAAATAAATAGTCTTTTTTATAATAAAGAGAAATATCATAAAGTTACTTATCAAGGGAAATATCTCAAAATTTTTGATGCTCTTTTAAATATTAGTAGACCACCGCAAGGGTATCCCTTATTGGTCCAAGCAGGGTCTTCGTTATCTGGTCTTAATTTAGCAGCTAAAACTGCCGAAGTAGTATTTACTGCACAACCGAATATTTTTTTAGCTAAAAAATTTTATAATATTTTGAAATATAAAATACAGAAATATAATAGATATTTTAAGGATATTTTTATATTACCAGGTTTAAGTTTTTATATAGATAAAACTGAAAAATTAGCATATGAACAATTTCAAGATTTACAGAGTTTAGTTCCTCCGAAATTAGGTTTGTCTATCTTAGAAAATTTATTAGGTGGGACTATTAATTTATCTAATTATGATGTGAATAAATTTTTACCTGTCATACCAGTGTCTAATGCGAATAAAAGTAGGAAAAAAATTATAGAAGAATTAGCTTTGAATGAAAAATTAACTATTAAAGAGTTATATCAAAGAATAATGATAGCTCGAGGACATTTGAATATTATTGGATCTTATGATCAAGTAGCTAATATTATTTATAAATGATTTTCTTGTAAAGCTTGTGATGGTTTTAATATTATGCCTCCGGTAATACCTGATTCTTTAGAAAAATTTATTTATCATATTATTCCTCGTTTACAAGATTTAGGAATATATAAGAAACATTATGCAGTAGGTACTTTAAGAGATAAATTAAATATTCCTAAACCAAAAAATAAAAATTTATTAGTATAATTATATTAGGTATAACATATATGTCTCATCTTAATTATGTATTAGAAGATACAACATTAAGAGATGGTGAACAAACTCCTGGTTTAGTTTTTAATAAAAAAGAGAAATTACAAATATTTCATGCGTTATTGGATATAGGTGTGCAATGGATAGAAGCAGGGATCCCTATCATGGGTGGGGAAGAAGAGGAAATTTTATGCCAAATGTTAGAACGTAAAAAAGAAGTTAATCTGGTGGCTTGGAATAGAGGAGTTTTAGAAGATATTAAGGCAAGTATAAAACTTGGGTTTAAGTATATTCATATAGGATTACCTACTTCTCAAATACATTTAAAATATAGTGTGAATAAAAATAGAGAATGATTAGTTCAAACTGCTATTTCTTTAATTAAGTATTGTAAAGATAAAGATCTTTATGTTTCTATTAGTGCTGAAGATATTGGGAGAACAGAACTTAGTTTTTTAAAGGAATATGCATGAAGAGTTCAAGAAGCTGGTGCAGATAGATTAAGATTATCTGATACTATAGGAATATTAGATCCCCAATCTTATAGCCATAAGATACAGGCTATTACCAAGATATCTAATCTTGATTTACAATGTCATTGTCATAATGATTATGGTCTAGCTGTAGCAAATACATTAGCAGGATTACAAGCAGGAGCTAAATATTTTCATGTATGTATTAATGGTATAGGTGAACGTGCAGGTATGGCTGATTTAGCCCAGATGGTTATGATTTTACAACATTTATATAAAATAGATTTACATATTGATCTCACTAAATTAAAATCTTTATATTTCTTACTATCTCAAATTGGTGGTTATAAAGTGTATCCATGGCAACCTATAGTAGGGGAAAATATTTTTAGACATGAATCAGGTATTCATACGAAAGGAATTTTACATAAGACTAAGACTTTTGAACCTTTTCCTCCAGAACTTCTGCATACTCAGAGAGAGCTAATTATAGGGAAACATACAGGGACACATACCTTAAAATATTATCTACACCAAAAATATAGGGTAGTAGATACACATATTTTAAAAAAATGTTTAGTGTTAGTACGTGCGAAAGCTATAGAAAATAAAGGAGTAGTAAGTAAAAAAGAATTATATCATTTATATAATCAGTTGTTAGTACACAGATAATCTATAGTAAATAACCTATGACTATGCCCTTAGTAATACAAATTATTAAATCACATACATTGAAAAACACTGATTTTAATGTTAATGATTTAGTGACAGTAAAAATTGATCATATTTATATTCAAGATGGGAATTCACCTACTTTAACATCTTTATGTAAACATTTTAAGATTACTAAAGTTTTTGATCCTACTAAAATA